>NZ_BAAAPF010000631.1:0-1666 GCF_039531005.1 Streptomyces synnematoformans | reverse complement strand
CGCGGCGAGGGCCGCGGCCGGAGCCGCCACCCGGTCCGCGCCGAGCCGCATCGTGTGCGGCGGCGCCGCGCCCGCGCCGCCGCCGTCCCCGTCCGTCCCGTCCGCCGACTCCTCCACGTCCAGCGGCGGCAGCCCGTCCAGGTCCGGCAGGATCTCGCGCAGCCGGGCGGCCAGCTCCGCCGCCCGCAGCCGCGACGCCGGCGCCTTCGCGAGGCACTGCAGCAGCAGCTCCCACAGCTCGTCGGGGATGCCGGGCAGCGGCGCGACGGTCTCCGTGACGTGCCGGCGCAGCACGGCGCCGGGATGGCCGCCGCCGAAGGGGGTGAAGCCGGCCAGCAGCTCGTACAGCATCGTGGCCAGGGCGTAGATGTCGACGGCCGCGCGCGCCGGGAGGCCCTCGACGATCTCGGGGGCGACGTAGTCGGGGGTGCCGATGACGCGGCGCTGGGTCGGCACCCGGGTGCCCGCGGCGGCGTCGCCGCGCCCGCGGGGCGGCGTGCCGGGGGCGCCCCCGCGGCCCCCGGGCTTGGGGGGAGGCTGGGGCGCGCGGCTCGGGGCGTCGATGAGCTTGGCGACGCCGAAGTCGGTGAGCAGCGCGGGCGGCGCGCCGCCCGCGCCGACGGGGGCGTCGGAGTCCAGCAGGACGTTCTCGGGCTTGACGTCCCGGTGTACGAGCCCCGCGGCGTGCGCGGCGGCCAGCGCCTCGGCCACGTCGGCGGCGATGGCGACGGCGGCCTGCGGGAGCAGCCGGCGCTCGCGCTCCAGCCGGGTGCGCAGGTCCGTACCGCTGACGAGGTCCATGACGAGCGCCAGGTCGCGGCCGTCGACGACGAGGTCGCGGACGCCGACCACGCGCGCGTGGTCCAGGCTCATCAGCGCGGTGCGCTCCTGCAGGAAGCGGTCGACCAGCTCCCGGTCCTCGGCCAGGTCCTCGCGGAGCAGCTTGATGGCGACCGGTCCCTCCGGGCCCTCGCCGAGCCACACCGTGCCCGCGCTGCCGCGTCCGATCACCTGATGGGCGGCGTATCGGCTGCCGATTCTGCGTGCCATAACGACAAAGCTACGCGGCGACGCGGGCGTTGGGTGCCGGACCGCCCGGAAACCCCCCGCGGGTGTCGACTTGTCGGCATGCTCACAGGCCAGGAGGGGTGTACAGGCCGGCGCCCGGCGTACGTCCCGTGCTCCTGCGGCCTCGTGTTTCTGTGCCTACTGACCCGTGCCCTGCGTGGCGTCCTGGAGGTCGTCGAGACCGTCCTGGACGTCGTTGACGCCCTCGTTGATGCCGTCCCTCGTCTTCTCGGCGTCGTCGGCGGCGTCGTTGAGGTCCGAGACCCAGTTCTTGAAGTCGGTGCCCCAGTCGGTGAGCTGGTCCCAGAAGCCCTTGCCGTCCGCGATCCAGTCCTGCACCGGGGTCAGCTCCCAGACCAGCCACGAGCCGACGACCAGGATGAGGACCGTGAACAGACAGCCCTTCAGACAGCCCAGCCCCGGGATGCGCATCGGGTTCGCGCCGCGCCGCCGCTCCCGCGGCTGCTGGGGCGGGGGCGCGGGCGGCTGCGGGCGGGGCTCGTAGCGCTGGGGCTGCGGCTCGTAGCGCTGCGGCTGCTCGTAGCGCTGCGGGGGCGGCTCGCGGCGGGCCGGCGGGCCCGCGTACGCCTCGGGCGGC
>NZ_BAAAPF010000630.1:0-1671 GCF_039531005.1 Streptomyces synnematoformans | reverse complement strand
CCCCCGCCCGCGCGGCCAGCGCGCCGGTCAGCGGGGCGGCGACCGCGTGCGGCGCCATCCACGCCGCGAGCACCCCCGCGCCCTGCGCGGCGCTGCCGGTCCGGTGCAGGGCGAGCAGGGTGACGGCGACGGCCATGCCGTCGTCGGCGAGGCGGGCGCAGGTGGCGGTGGCCAGGTACCGCCGCAGCCCCCGGCCCATACGTCCCGCCTCCCCTGCCCGATCGCGACCGCGGCCTCCCCCGTCCGGCCGCCGCGTGCCATCAGCCGTCCGCCAGCCCCGACGCCGCCGCGTGCCGTGCCCGTACCGCACTCCCCGCCACCACCCCGCCCGTAACGGCTTAACTACACAAGACGTTACCACTACCCTGGACCCACCACCCCCGCCCATCCCAGGAGGCCCCGCGATGAGCCCGTCGCCCCGCGCCACCCCCCGCGCCGCGGCGCACGGGTTCGACCCCGCCCAGCGCCTCCTCGACGTCGCCAACGCCGTCCGCCGCGCCGCCGCCGGCGCCCGCGCCGACCTCGCCCGGCTCCTCGCCGCCCACGGCGAGACCCCCGCCGACCTCGCGCCCGGCGCCTTCACCGAGGCCGACGCCGACGCCCTGCGCGGCGCCGCCCGCCGCCTGACCGCCGTGCTCACCGAGCCGGACGCGGACCGCGCCGCCGCCGCGCTCAACGACGTGTTCGCGGAGTGCGGCGCCCGGCCCCGGCTCTCCCGGCACGGCGGGCACCCCTGGCACCTGCACGTCGACCGCGGCGACGACGCCGGCTGGGCGGACTGGTTCCTCGCCGCCGGCGCCCTCGCGCTGGCGCAGATCCTCACCGGGTACGGGCAGCCGGCGTGGGGCGAGTGCGCCGCACCCGACTGCACCGTCCTCTACCTCGGCACCGGCCCGGGCAGCGCCCGCCGCTACTGCTCCCCGGCCTGCGCCTCCCGTACGCGCGTCGCCGCCCACCGCCGCCGCCGACGCGCGGAGGGCGGCGAGCGGACCGGGCAGACCGGACAGGCCGGGACCGGAACCGGGCAGACCGAGGAGACCGGACGGACCGGGGCCTGAGCCGGCCCCGACCGCCCCCCACCACCCCATCCGTACCGTTTGCGCGCTTACACGGCTCTTGTTTCAGTGAGGTGAAGCCCGGGCACCACTCCACCCACCGCCGCGGAGACTCACCATGTCCCTCTCCCCCCTCGGCTCCTACGGCTCCCCCGACCCCTTCTCCGACCTGCTCAACCGCTTCTTCGGCACGTCCCCCGCCACCTCCCCGCCCGCCGTCCAGCGCGTGCCCGTCGGCCGCCTCCTCACCGAGTCCGCACGCGAGCTGATCGGCCGCGCCCAGCAGCGCGCCCAGGAGGACGGCAGCGACGACCTCGACACCGAGCACCTGCTCTGGGCCTGCACCCGGGTGGACCCCGCGCGCGCCGTCCTCGCCCACGCCGGCGCCGACCCCGACGAACTGGCCGAGGCCGTCGCCCGGGCGCTGCCGGGGGAGGGGAGCGCCGCGTCGGCGGAGCCGGCGCTGACGCCCGCCGCGAAGCGGGTGCTCCGGGGCGCCGTCGCCCGCTCGCAGGCCGCCGGCACCTCGTACGTCGGCCCCGAGCACATCCTCGGCGGCCTCCTCGGCGACCCGGACCACGCCGCCGGCCGGCTGCTCGCCGCGTACGGCGCGGAC
>NZ_BAAAPF010000629.1:0-1672 GCF_039531005.1 Streptomyces synnematoformans | reverse complement strand
GCGGACGCCCCCTGCCGGCCGCGCCCGCGGGTCGGCGGCGCGGTCCGGCCGCGCCGGACCCGGCCGCCCCCGACGACGTGGTCGCCTCCCGCCGCTACCGCTTCCCCGCACCGCCGCGCTCGTCGAGCATGGCGCGCATCAGCTCGATCTCCGACCGCTGCCCGCGCAGCGTCGTCTCGGCCAGCCGCCGCACCACCCGCGTCCCGGCCTCCTCCCCGGCCGTCCGCGACATCTCCAGACCGCCCTCGTGGTGCGCGGTCATCAGCGTCAGGTACAGCACCTCGGCGTCCTCGCCCGCCGCGCCGCGCAGCCGGTCGAGCTGGGTGTCCGTCGCCATGCCGGGCATCAGGGCGCCGTCGCGCGCCTCGAAGGACGTCCCGTGGCCCATCCAGGCCATCGGCGGCTCCGCCGACGACACGGGCAGCTCCCACTGCTCCAGCCAGCCGAGCATCATGCCGCGCTGGTTGGCCTGGGTGTTGATGATGTCGTAGGCGAGGCGGCGCACGTCCTCGTCGTCGGTGCGGTCGCGCACGATGAGGGACATCTCGACGGCCTGCTGGTGGTGGACGGCCATGTCCCGGGCAAAGCCCGCGTCCGCGGAGGCGGTGTCCGGGACGGGGGCGGCGGCGTCGCCGTCCCCGCCGGTGGCGAGGACGGCGACGAACGCCCCGAAGGCCAGGACAGCGGCGGCCACCATCGCCGCCGGCCACCGCAGGCCGGCCCGGTCCGCGGCCGTCATGCGCCCTTCCCGCCGGTGCACGCGGCACCCTGCTCGGGGGTCTGCGGCCCCTGGACGTACTTCTCGAAGAACTTGCCCACCCGCGGGTCCGACGCCTTCTCCACCGTGAGCTGCCTGCCCCAGGCGGTCAGCGTGATCGTCCCGTCCTGGTCGGGGTACGGGCTGAGCATCGAGTACGGCGTCTTCCCGACCCGCTCGGCGAGCGCCTTGACGTCCGCGTCGGCGGCCTTGTCGGTGTACGTGACCCACACGGCGCCGTGCTCCAGCGCGTGCACGGCGTTCTCGTCGCGTATCGGCTTGTCGTAGACGTCGCCGTTGCAGTTCTGCCAGGCCGGGTCGTGGACGCCGCCGGCGGGGGGCGTCATCTCGTAGTCGACGTCCTCGGTGACGTGGCCCTGTTCGAGGTCGGGCCAGCTCTGCTCGCCCTTCACCGGCGCCGCGGCCGCCTTGTCCTCCTCCCGGGCGGCGTCGACGATGAACCACCCGCCGACCGCCGTGGCGAGCACGACGACGGCGACGGCGAGGTACATGAACTGCTTGCTGCGGCGCTCGCGGGCGGCTTCCCTGCGGCGCAGCTCCTCCGCACGGGCGCGGCGGGCGGCGGCTTTGGACTTGGCGGTACCCATGGCGGACCCTTCTCCCCGCCGGGCCGCGGGCGTACGGGTACGCGCGGACGCGACGGGACGGTGTGTGGAAGTGGACGGGACGGAGGGCGTACCGCGTACGGGCACGGGGGTGTGCCGGGGTACGGGGTACGGCTGCGCGTGCGTGCCGCCGCGCGTGGGTGCGGGGCGGTTCTGGTACGGGCGCGCGGGCCCCGTCCTAGGTCCGCTGGACCTGCAACCGGTGCAGGCAGGGGGCGCCCACCGCGCTCGGCGGCGGCGGGGCGTCGCTCGCGGGGGTGCCCGCCGGGGCCGCCGAGTGCGGCGCCTA
>NZ_BAAAPF010000628.1:0-1675 GCF_039531005.1 Streptomyces synnematoformans | reverse complement strand
CGCAGTTCACCGCCCTCCGCCGGCCGGCCGCGCCGCCGCCGGACCGCCCGGTGCCGGAGGCGCTCGCCGCCCGCGGCCGGCCCGGTGCGCAGCGCCAGCCAGAGCCGTACCTCCGCGCCGCCCAGCACCGAGCGGCCGATCCGCACGTCCCCGCCGGTCGACTCGGCGACCCGCCGCACGATGTCCAGGCCCAGCCCCGTCGACCCCGGCCCGCCCTGCCCCCGCCCGCGGGTCAGCGCCGCCGCGGGGTCGGGGATGCCGGGGCCGGCGTCGGAGGCGAGCACGATGACGGCGTTGCCGGCGTGGTGCACGTCGACGGAGAAGGCCGTGCCCTCCGGGGTGTGCCGGAAGACGTTGCCGACGAGCGCGTCGATCGCGGCGACCAGCTCGGCGCGCGCGACCGGCACCTGCGCCGGCCGGTCCGCCCCGGCCAGCCGCACGGGCCGCCGCTCGTCCTCGGCCAGCGCCGACCAGAACTCCATCCGCTCCCTGATGACCGCGGAGACGTCGCAGCCGACCACCGCCGCCGCCCGCTGCCCGGCGGGCCCGCCGCGCTGCTCGCGCACGGTGGCGATGATGTGGTCGATCTCGCGCTCCAGCTGGGTCACCGCCTGCCGGGTCTGCTCGGCGGCGCCGCTGTCGCCGAGGGAGGCGGCGTTGAGCCGCAGCACGGTCAGCGGGGTGCGCAGCCGGTGCGAGAGGTCGGCGGCCAGCTCCCGCTCGTTGGCGAGGAGCAGCGCGACCTGGTCGGCCATCGAGTTGAACGCCGCGGCCGCCGAGCGCAGTTCGGACGGCCCGGACTCCTCGACCCGGACGCCGAGCCGGCCCTCCCCCAGGTCGTGCGCGGCGCCCGCGAGCCGGCGCGCGGGCCGTACCATCCGGGTGCCGAGCCGGTCCGCGACGGCGACGGAGCCGGCGACCAGCGCAAGGCCGACCCCCGCCAGCACCAGCCATGCCAGCGCCACGCCCTCGGTCAGCTCGCCCGCCGGCACGAACACCTCCACGACCGCGACCCGGCCGCCCTCGACGGCGATGGGCTGCAGCAGCGCGTGCCCGCCGTCGACGGCGACCAGCGACGACGTGCCGGCGCCGGAGGCGCGCTCCACGTCGGCCGCGCCGGCCCGCGGCTCGCCGAGCCGTACCGCGGACATGTCCGCCCCGGTCCCGCGCGGCACGTGCACCGCGATCCGCCCGGCCGCGCCGGCCCGGGTGCTGCCGACCGCGCGCTCCAGCTGCGCGGCGTCGGTGGTGATCGCCAGGGCCGGGCCGATGCCGGCGGCGATCCGCTCGGCGTTGGTCAGCGCCCGGTCGCGGGCCATCTCCTTGACGACGAGCCCGAGCGGCACGGCGAACGCGACCACGACCATCACCGTGACCGCCAGGCAGACCTTGACCAGCGCCCACCTCATGACTGCCCTCGCGACTGCCTCATAGCGGAGGGCTCCCGGGCGGCGGCTCCAGCTTCACGCCGACGCCGCGCAGGGTGTGCAGGTAGCGGGGGTTGGCGGCGGTCTCGCCCAGCTTGCGGCGCAGCCAGGACAGATGGACGTCGATGGTCTGGTCGTCACCGTACGACTGCCGCCACACCTCGGACAGCAGCTCCCGGCGGGGTACGACCACGCCGGGCCGCCCGGCGAGGAACGCCAGCAGGTCGAACTCGCGGCGGGTCAGGTCC
>NZ_BAAAPF010000627.1:0-1703 GCF_039531005.1 Streptomyces synnematoformans | reverse complement strand
GCCCCGCGGGCGTCGCCGGCCCGCCGCCCCGGCGCTCCCCCGCCGAGGCCGCGCTGCGCGCCCTGGGCGCCGGCGAGCAGGCCGACCTGCCGGCCGGCCGCTACCGGCTGGCCGCCGGGCAGCACGCCGGGCGCGACGTCGTCGCGCTGTCCGGCACCGACGCCGAGGGCCTCTTCCACGGGGTGCAGACGCTGCGCGAGCTGGCCCGCGCCGCCGACGCGGAGGGCACGCTGCCCGCGGTGTCCGTACGCGACTGGCCCGGCACCGCCGTGCGCGGCATCGCCGAGAACCACTACGGCCGCCCCTGGAGCCACGAACAGCGCCTGGCGCAGCTCGACTTCATGGGCCGGACGAAGCTCAACCGCTACCTCTACTCCCCCGGCGACGACCGGTACCGCCAGGCCGACTGGCGCAGGGCGTACCCGGCCGGGCAGCGCGCCCGGTTCCGCGAGCTGGCCGAGCGGGCCCGCGCCAACCACGTCACGCTCGCCTGGGCGGTGGCGCCCGGCCAGAACTTCTGCTTCTCCTCCGCCCGCGACCGCAAGGACCTGCTGGCGAAGGCCGACGCGATGTGGGCGCTGGGCGTACGGGCGTTCCAGCTGCAGTTCCACGACGTCAGCTACAGCGAGTGGGCCTGCGAGGAGGACGCCGACGAGTACGGCTCGGGCCCGGAGGCCGCCGCCCGCGCGCAGGCCGAGACGGCCAACGCGCTCGCCGCGCACCTGTCCCGCCGGCACCCGGGCGCGGCCCCGCTGTCGCTGCTGCCGACCGAGTACTACCAGGACGGCGCCACCGACTACCGCTCCGCGCTCGCCGGCGAGCTGGACGAGCGGGTGGAGGTCGCGTGGTCCGGCGTCGGCGCCGTGCCCAAGGAGATCAGCGGCGGCCAGCTGCGCGGCGCGCAGGCCGCGTTCGGCGGCCACCCGCTGGTCACGCAGGACAACTACCCGGTCAACGACTACGCCCGGGACCGCATCTTCCTCGGCCCGTACGACGGCCGCGACCCGGCGGTCGCCGCCGGCTCCGCGGGGCTGCTGGCCGGTGCGATGGAGCAGCCCGCCGCCTCCCGCGTGCCGCTGTTCACCGTCGCCGACTACGCCTGGAACCCGCGCGCGTACGACCCGGACGCCGCCTGGCGCGCCGCCGTGCGCGACCTGGCCGCGGACGCCCCCGACCCCGAGGCCGCGGGCGCCGCGCTCGCCGCGCTGGCCGGGAACTCGGCGTCGTCGGAGCTGGGTGCGCGGGAGTCGGCGTACCTGCGGCCGCTGATCGCGGACTTCTGGCGCGAGCGGGAGCGCGCGTCGGGCGGCCGGCCCGGCGGCGCGGAGCAGGCCGCCGAGCGGCTGCGGGCCGCGTTCTCGGTGATGCGCCGGGCGCCGGAGGAGCTGGCGCCGCTGGCGGACGGCACGTTCGGCGACGAGGTGCGGCCGTGGCTGGCGCAGCTGTCGCGGTACGGGCGGGCCGGCGAGCGGGCCGTGGACATGGTCACCGCGCAGGCCGACGGGCGCCACGGCCAGGCGTGGCAGGCGCGTCTTGAGCTGCAGCGCCTCGCCGGCGAGACGGGCCGCGGCGGCGGGGTGGTCGGCGCGGGCGTGCTCGACTCCTTCCTCAGCCGCGCGCTGACCGACTCGGACTCCTGGGTGGGCGCGGGCGGCGCCGCGGGGCATGGCGCCGGCGGCGGCGCGGCCGCCTCCGCCGCCGAA
>NZ_BAAAPF010000626.1:0-1705 GCF_039531005.1 Streptomyces synnematoformans | reverse complement strand
CAGGAAGGCGTCGAAGTCCTCCCCGCAGAACAGCAGCAGCCGCTCCACCCGCTCCCGATCCTGCCTCAGCCGCCCCCCACCTGCTTCGGCACCCCTGTTCGGCGCGCGACCGCCCCGGTCGGCGGTGGATCGGGACGGAGGCGTCGCGGGGCCGGCGATGCCGGCGCGCGGCGGTGCGCAGGGGCTGCGGGCCGGGCCGGCGCCCGGGCTGTGGCGGGGGCCGGTCAGCGGGTCGCCGGCTCCGGTGGCGCCGGCGCGGGCGGCGGGGTTCGCCGTGGCGGTGGCGGCTCGCCCTCGGCCTGCGGCTCCGGCACGGGCGGGGCGTACGGGCGGCGGGCGGTCAGCAGCGGGTCGACCGTGATCCGGTCGGCGCCCAGCGGCGCGGTCAGCGCGCGGAGCGCCGGCTCTCCGAGGCGCACCCACTCCTGCTCCGCACCGAGCGCGCGGCGCAGCGCGGCCTGACTGGTGAAGGCCACCGCCGTGCGCGTGCCCAGCGGCGTGCGGAACAGCCGCAGCCGCGTCCCGCTCCGGCCGTGGCGCACGGGTACGTACAGCCGGCGCGGGTGCTGCGGGGCGGGGGTGTGTCCGGTGGAGTCCACGCTACGACGGTACGGGGCCCCGCGCCGGCGGGCATCCGGGTTCCGGCATGCGAGACGCAGCCGCCGGGCCCGCGGCGGTCAGCGGCCAGTTGGAGCCGTCAGAGGGCCGGATCGGGGGGAACGCGGAGTGTCCACATGCCGGACAGCCGCGGCGGCGGGCGCAGGTCGAACCGCCGCCGCGGCGGCGGTTCGCGGCCCGTTCACCCGGGTGCCGCCTGCGTGTCCTCCGCCGTCAGCCGCCACAGCGACGTCACCTCCGCCGCCCGCGCCGCGTGCAGCGGGTCCGACGGGTCCGCCGCCCGGCGGTGGCGGGGCCGGGTGTCGTGGCGGGCCGCCACCCGCAGGCCCGCCGCCTCGATCGTCGCCAGCAGGTCGGCGCGGCTGCGCAGCCCCAGGTGCTCGGCCAGGTCGGACAGCACGAGCCAGCCCTCGCCGCCCGGCTCCAGATGTGCGGCGAGGCCCGCGAGGAACCCGCGGAGCATGCCGCCGCCCGGGTCGTAGACGGCATGCTCCAGCGCGGAGGTCGGCTTCGCGGGCAGCCAGGGCGGGTTGCAGACGACCAGGGGCGCGCGCCCCGGCGGGAACAGGTGCTCCGCCGCCACCTCGACCTGCCCGGTCAGGCCCAGCCGCTCGACGTTGTCGCGGGCGCACGCCAGCGCGCGCGGGTCCGTGTCGGTGGCGACGACCCGCTCCACCCCGCGCCGCGCCAGCACCGCGGCGAGCACGCCGGTGCCGGTGCCCACGTCGAACGCCAGCGTCTTCGCCGGCAGCGGCGCCTCGGCGACGAGGTCCACGTACTCGCCGCGCACCGGCGAGAACACCCCGTAGTGCGGGTGCACGCGGGCGCCCAGCGCCGGTACCTCCACGCCCTTGCGGCGCCACTCGTGCGCCCCCACCGCGCCGAGCAGCTCGCGCAGCGCCACCGCGCCGGGCTCGGTCACCGGACCGTACGCCCCGGCCACCGCCGCGGCCACGTCGGGCGCCCGGCGCAGCGGCACGACCGCGCCCCCGGAGCCGGGTTCGAGGGGGACGAGCAGCATGCCGCGGGCCTGCGCTCGGTGGCCCTGCGCCTGCCCGTGGCGGTGGAAGGCGTCCGCCGGGCCGGT
>NZ_BAAAPF010000625.1:0-1708 GCF_039531005.1 Streptomyces synnematoformans | reverse complement strand
CGAGGAGGTGGCCGCCGTCGTGCTCGCCCTGGCGGTGCACGCCGCCGTCGAGCGGCCGGCGGCGCAGGCGCCGCTGCTGGCGGGGCTGCCCTTCGGGCTCGGCGCGTACGGCCTGTCCGGGCCGGTGGCGGTGACCGTCGCGGCCGTCACCCTGGCCGTGCTGCTCGCCAGCGTCGCGGACGTCGGCGCCGGCGAGCCGCGGGCCCGCTTCTTCGGCCTCATGCTGCTGTTCAGCGGCGCCATGCTCGTCACGGTCACGGCGACGACCCTGCCCGCGCTGCTGATGGGCTGGGAGGCCATGGGCGCCGCGTCGTGGGCGCTGATCGGCTTCTGGTGGCGCGATCCGGCGAGGGTGGAGGCGGCGGGCGTCGCGTTCGTGACGACCCGGGGCGCGGACCTGGGGCTGTACCTGGCCGCGGGCGCGGCCCTGGCCGGCGGCTCGGCGGCGGGGACGGAGCTGGACGGGCTGGCGGGGGTGCCGGCACCGTGGCTGCACCTGCTGACCGCGGGCGTCCTCGTCGCAGCGCTGGGCAAGTCCGCCCAGCTGCCGTTCAGTTTCTGGCTGTCGCGGGCGATGCAGGGCCCCACGCCCGTCTCGGCGCTGCTGCACTCGGCGACGATGGTCGTCGCCGGCGCGTACCTGCTGCTGCGGCTGCGGCCGCTGCTCGCCGCCTCCGGCTGGGGCGACGACGCGGCGGCCTGGGCCGGCGCGGCCACGGCGCTCACCCTCGGCCTGGTCGCGGTGGCGCAGACCGACCTCAAGCAGCTGCTCGCCGCCTCCAGCTGCGCCCAGATCGGCTTCATGGTGCTCGCGGCCGGGACGCCCGCCCCCACCGGCGGCACCCTGCAGCTCGCGGCGCACGCGGCGGCGAAGAGCCTGGCCTTCCTGGCGGCGGGCTGCTGGCTGACGGCGTTCGGCGCGCGCACCCTGCCCGCGCTGCGCGGCGCCGCCCGCCGGACCCGCGGCGCGGGCGCGGCGTTCACCGTGGCCGCGCTGAGCCTCGCGGGCGTACCGCCGCTGGCGCTCTGGGCCGCGAAGGGCGTGCTGCTGGCCGGGGCGGTGGGGCACAGCCCGGCGCTGTACGCGGCGGGGGTGGCCGCGGCCGCGGTCTCGGCGGTCTACAGCGCCAAGGCCCTGTGGTACGTCTGGCACCCGCCCGGGGCGGGTGCCCGGGTGCCGGCGGGGGAGGAACCCCGGGTCCCGCCCGCGGAACCCAGCCGCACCCCACCCGGGAAAGCCGCCTCCGCTGCTCCGGCGGACGCGCCGGGCGGTGCACTCCAGGGCGCGCCGCCCGCCGGGCCCAGGCACTCGCGCGCCGACACCGACACCGCCGGCCCTCCCGACCGCAGCCCCGCCGCGTCCGCCGTCCCGCTCCCCGGGGCGCTCTCGTTCGCCGTACTCGCCCTCGCCGCCGCGGGCCTCGGCGTCCTGGCCCTGCCCGGCCCGCGCGCCGCCCTCTCCGACCGCCTCGGCGCTCGCGGCGAAGCCGCGCCGCACGCCTGGGAGTTCGTGCTCTCCGCCGGGCTCGCCCTGGCCGCGGCGGCCGCCGTCTGGGCGTGGGGCGACCGCCGTGCCCCCGTACCCGCCCGGCTCACCTCGGCCGCCGCGGCGTGGCTCGGCCTGGAGGACGCGGCCCGCGCCCTCCTCGTCCGCCCGGTGCGGCGGCTCGCCGCCGCGCGGGCCGCCTTCGACGACCGGGTCCTGGAC
>NZ_BAAAPF010000624.1:0-1708 GCF_039531005.1 Streptomyces synnematoformans | reverse complement strand
CCGGCGTCGCGCACGACCCGCGGCGGTCGCCTCGGCGGGGCCGCGCCCGCGCCGTCGCCGCGCGCAGCCTGCGCCTCGGCGGCAGCGTTCCCTGCCGCCTCTGCGTCTGCGTCTACGTCTGCGTCTGCGGGCTCGTTCGTGAGCGCCGACACCGGATCTCCGGCGGTCGGCTCCGTCTCTCTCTGCGGTACCTCCCCCGCCGCCGGGTACCGGCGGCGGAAGGGCAGGCGGTCACTGGGGGTGTCGAGTGGTCCGCCGGTGGCGGCTACGGCATCGCCGGTGCTGCCCGCGGAAGGCGACTGCGCTTCCGAGGGCTCAATCGGTTCGAGCATGCGGGCGGTTCTCCCGTCACGCCCCCGGGCGCCACCCCCCGTACGGCGGCGGCGCCCGTGCCGTGCACAGGGCCGCCGCCCGGGACGTATGCGCCGCGCGAGGGCTCTTGTCTCGCTCGCCGGGCCCGCCTCCTCAGGCGGACCGGCGAAAGTCTGCTGGTCCATGCGCCTGCCGGGCCCGGGGTGGCTCCCTCGTCCACCGGCGGCGCTTCGACACCGTCCCTACCCGGTGCCGTCCCCTGCCGTGGGCGGGGTTCCGCTCGCGGCCTGCGGTGTGGCGGCGAGGGCCTTGGCATCGTCGCGGTCCGGCGCAAGCGGATCGGTCACCGTGCCGGTCTCCGCGTCGAGCGGCCCCTGCGCCAGCCTGGTCACCGCTGCCGGGACCGGCGGCGCCAGGTCAGCCGCGACTCGCAGGCCGGACAGGACGTCGTCGGGTCGTACGGCAGGTGTCAGGTGCCGCACTACCAGGCGCAGTATCGCACAAGGACCCGCCTGCGGCCTATCGCCCCCGCTCGGGAGCACGTCGAGCGCGGCCACCGCGCCGCGCGTGTCGAAGGTCCTCATCCCCTTCTTCGTCTGCCGTTCGACCTCGACTTCCGCCTCGGCGAGGAAGGCGCGGACCGCCTCCTCGGCCGTGGCGTGCGGCACGCCGTCGAGCCGCAGCTCCCACACCGACGCCGCCAGCCGGTCGGCGAGCCCGGGAGCGCGGGCCTCGACGGCGTCGACGACGTCGAGGCCGGCGGGCAGGGACGCGTCGAGCAGCGCGCGCAGCAGCTCCGGGTCGCGGGCCTCGGTGAGCGCGATCTCCAGGTACTCGGCCTCGCTCGCGGTGCCCGTAGGGGCGGCGTTCGCGTACGAGACCTTGGGGTGCGGGGTGAAGCCGGCGGAGTACGCCATGGGCACCTCGGCCCGGCGCAGCGCCCGCTCGAACGCGCGCTGGAAGTCGCGGTGGCTGTTGAACCGGAGGCGGCCGCGCTTGGTGTAGCGGAGTCGGATGCGCTGCACCGGCGGTGCGGGCGGCGGGCCTTCGGGCTGTCGCTTGCCCAGGGTCGTTCAGTCCTTCGTTCGTGAGCTTGTCCTGGCACCAGGGTACGTGTCCGCCTCTCCGGCGGATCCGCTCCGTCGGCCCTCCCGGGCCGGGCCCGGCACTTCCGCGCGCCGCCGCGTGGGCCGTCCGGGTCCGCGGGGGCGGCGGTCAGCGGTGCCGGCCGCCCGGCGGCGGCTCGTGCTTGGCCAGGTCCACAACGGGCACCGGGGCGTCTACCGACAGCGCCTGCGCCAGCGGCGCGGGAGCGCGGAGCGCCGGGTCGGGGGCGGGTTTGCCGCGGCCGCCGAAGAGGGCCGCGCGCAGCTCCATGCGGGTGCGGCGGGCCGTG
>NZ_BAAAPF010000623.1:0-1714 GCF_039531005.1 Streptomyces synnematoformans | reverse complement strand
GTCGCCGTCCCCCCCGATGCCGGCCCCGCCCCGGGCACCGGGCGGCCCACGCCGGACGCCCCCGGTTCGGCCGCGGCGCCGCTGCCGGGCCGCGAGGTGCTGGCGACGATCGGACCGGCGCCGCGTCCGCAACGCGTCACGCCGCCGTCCCCGCCGTCGCCGGGCACGGGCCGGGGCGGGGCCGGCATCGGGGGAGACGGCGACGCAGCCGGCGACTGCGGTGAGGGTCGTGAGGCCGGTCAGCAGGGCGCCGGCCGCGGGAGTGGAGCGCACCTGGCCACCCTGCTGCGCCCGGCGCCGCCCCGGTACTCCCCGCAGGGGTGACGCCCGCCCCGCGGGGTTGCCGCCGCCGCCGTGGCCGAGCGCTTCGGCGGCGGCATCGCCCTGGTGCACGGCGCCGGGCTCGCCGGGCTGCTCGCCGACCCGCCGGCGCCCGGCGCCGGAGCCGGACCGGCGGGCCCGTATGCTTCCCCCGCACAGACGGCGCCCTGACGCACGGCACCGGCCGCGCCCCCCCGGGCCGGCCCCGGCGGCGAGCGCACGGCGGGGCGTCCACGGGCCGAGGCTGCGGACGGGAGCGGACATGACCACGGGCGCAACGCCCCTGAAGGCCGGCGTGATCGGACTCGGCGACATCGCGCAGAAGGCGTACCTGCCGGTGCTCGCCTCGCTGCCGGGCGTCGAGCCGCACCTGCACACCCGCTCCCCGGCCACCCTCGCGCGCGTCGCCGGCGCCCACCGCGTGCCGCCCGCCCAGTGCCACGGCGACCTCGACTCCTTGCTGGCCGCCGGCCTCGACGCCGCGTTCGTGCACGCCCCGACGTCCGCCCACGTCGAACTGGTCACCGCGCTGCTGGCGGCCGGCGTCCCCGTGTACGTCGACAAGCCGCTGGCCTACGACCTCGCCGGCGCCGAGCGCCTCGTCCGGCTCGCCGAGGAGCGCCGCGTCTCGCTGATGACCGGCTTCAACCGCCGCTACGCGCCCGGCTACGCGCAGTGCCTGGAGCACCCGCGTGAGCTGATCATCCTGCAGAAGCACCGCGTCGGGCTGCCCGAGGATCCCCGCACGCTGGTCTTCGACGACTTCATCCACGTCGTCGACACGCTGCGCTTCCTCGTCCCGGGCCGTGTCGCGCACGTCGACGTGCGCGCCCGCGTACGCGACGGTCTGCTGCACCACGTCGTCCTGCAGCTGTCCGGCGACGGCTTCACGGCGATCGGTGCGATGAACAGGCTCTCGGGCTCCGCCGAGGAGGTCCTGGAGGTGTCCGGGCAGGACACCAAGCGCGAGGTCCGCAACCTCGCCGAGGTGGTGGACCACAAGGGCCAGCCCAGCGTGCGACGGCGCGGCGACTGGGTGCCGGTGGCCCGGCAGCGCGGCATCGAGCAGGTCGTGCTGGCGTTCCTCGCCGCGGTGCGCTCGGGGGAGCTGCTGAGCGGGCAGGACGCGCTCGCCACCCACGAGCTGTGCGAGCGGGTCGTACGCGAGGTGGTCCGGGCGGGTTGAGTCCGCCACCCGTACGCGGGACAGCCCCGGGGCTGACAAGCGGAAAATCACAAGAAAAGCGGCAGGCTGAGTCCCGTTCGTGCTCCGCCGTATGAAAGGGGCGCCCATGCCCCGCCGCCCAGACCGGCCCACCCGGCGCACCGCCGCGACCGCCCTCGCCGACCGCGCAGCACAGCACAGGAGCACACACGTGACCACGCCGCACAC
>NZ_BAAAPF010000622.1:0-1716 GCF_039531005.1 Streptomyces synnematoformans | reverse complement strand
CTCCGGGCCGACCGATAGGCTGGCCCCGTGAAGGTCCTCGTCATCGGCGGCGGCGGGTGCGGGCGCCGTGGCGCCCGGCGTCGGCCGGACCCTTGCGGCGCCCCGGCCCGCCCATGGGTGTCCCGTTGCCGTGCGCGGTGTCGCCGCCGGGCGGCGGCGTGGTCGCGCGGTGTGCGTCCGCGGTGGCCGTGTGGGGGATGCCTGCTGTGCCGCGTCCCGGGCCCGGCACGGCCTGCCGTGCCGCCCACCGGTGCTCGCCGCTAGGCGGCCAGCGCCGCCGCCGTGCGCAGCGGGCCCGCCGCCTCCTCATCGCGGCCCTGGCGCTGGAGGGTACGGCCCAGCATCAGGTGGGCGTAGTGCTCGACCGGGTCGCGGTCGAGCACCGCGCGCAGCTCCGCCTCGGCGCGGCGCAGCTGCGCGGAGTGGTAGTACGCGCGGGCCAGCAGCAGCCGCGGCGCGACCTGCTCGGGGTACTCCTCGACCACCGCGGTCAGCAGCTTCGCCGCCCCGGCGTAGTCCCTGGCCTCGAAGAGCACGCCCGCCCGCTCCCAGCGGGACGCCGCGTCCGCCGCCTCCGGCGCCGCGAAGAGCTGCAGCGCGTCGCTCCAGCGGCTGGCGGCGGGCTCGCCGTCCGGGCGGAATGCGTGGAACCCCCGGAACTCCTCGGTCATGTCACTCCTCCCTGGGCTCCGGCCGCAGCGCGGCCAGTTGCTGCTCGAACGGGACGACCTGCTCCGGCCCGCCGCCTGACGGGCGCGGCTGCCGGCCGTGCATCAGCTCGGCCAGTTCGCCCGCGGCCCGGGCGATGCGTGTGGGCAGGGTGTCGGTCAGCGGGTCGCCGCTGCCGCCCCAGTCCTCGGCCGCGGCGTACACCGCGGTCGGCACGACGACGGACCGCAGGTAGGCGAAGAGCGGCCGCATCGCGTGCTCCAGCACCAGCGAGTGCCGCGCGGTCCCGCCGGTCGCCGCGACCAGCACCGGCTTCCCGGTCAGCGCCGCGTCGTCCGCCGCCCCGATCACGTCGAAGAACGACTTGAACAGTCCGCTGTACGAACCGGAGAAGACCGGCGTCACGGCGATCACGCCGTCCGCGCCCGTGACCGCGTCGATCGACTTGGCGAGGGCCGCCGACGGGAAGCCGGTGACCAGGTTGTTGGCGATGTCGGCCGCCAGGTCACGCAGCTCGACGACCTCCACCTCGACCTGCCGGCCGTCGTCGGCCGGCTGCCGCCGGACCGCCTCGGCCAGGCGGTCGGCGAGCAGCCGGGTCGACGAGGGCACGCTCAGCCCGGCCGAGACCACGGTCAGCTTCAGCGCGGTCACTTGGCCACCTCTTCCTTCTCCTTGTCCGCCGCCGTGTCGTTCGCCGCCGCCACGCGGGCCGCGTGCGTCGGGGCCTCCGGCACGCCGGCCGGGCGGCCCTTCGCGAACTCCTCGCGCAGCACCGGCACGACCTCCTCGCCGAGCATGTCCAGCTGCTCCAGCACGGTCTTCAGCGGCAGCCCCGCGTGGTCGACCAGGAACAGCTGCCGCTGGTAGTCGCCGAAGGACTCGCGGAACGTCAGCGTCTTCTCGATGACCTCCTGCGGGCTGCCCACGGTCAGCGGCGTCTGCTCGGTGAACTCCTCCATGGTGGGCCCGTGCCCGTAGACCGGCGCGTTGTCGAAGTAGGGGCGGAACTCACGTACGGCGTCCTGGGAGTTTTTGCGCATGAAG
>NZ_BAAAPF010000621.1:0-1718 GCF_039531005.1 Streptomyces synnematoformans | reverse complement strand
CCGGGGCGCCCGGGGAACTGCGGATCGTGGCGCCGCTCGCCGCCGACGGCGCCCGCGGCGGGGCCCCGGCCGCGGTGACCGTGACGGTCGAGGACCGGTACGGGGCCGCGTACGAGCTGCCCGCCGGCGACCTCCCCGCGGACGGCCGCACCCGCACCCTGACCGCCGGCATCGCCGCCGCCGCGGGGGCCCCCGACGGCCGCCCCGCGGGGCCGCTGCGGCTCACCGGCCTCCGGCTCGTACACCCGCAGCCGCGCAACGGCGGGGAGCGCCGGCTCGACGTCGAGCGGATCGAGGTTGCGGGGTCCGCCGCCGGCGACCGCGCGGACGCGGGCGGCGGCCGGCGGCCGGGCCGGGAGATCCCCGTGCCGGACGGGTTCACCTGGCACGGGGAGGCCGCCGCCGAGCCGGAGGCGCTGCCCGAGGAGGTTCCCCCCGCCGTCGTGGAGCGGCCCCGTACCACCGACCGGTCCGCGCTCTCCCTGCGCTACGACACCGGCGACCAGCTCATCGCCCCCTGGACCGGCCCGCCCGTGGTCACCGTCACCGTCTCCGCCGCGCGCGGCGCGACCCCGCCGCTGACCGCCCTGGCCACCGACGCGATGCTGCGCTCCACCGGTTCGAAAGTCGGCGACACCCTCAGCGTCCCCGTGCCCGGCGGCAGCCTGTCCGTGCGGATCGCCGGCTCGCTGGCCGAGCTGCCGACCACCGGCCCCGGCTCCCCCGCCCGCGGGGAGCAGTCCCGCGGACAGTCCGGCGGCGCCCTGCTGCTGGACCTGCCCGCCGTCAACCACGCGCTGACCCAGCGGGGGCTGGCCACGCTGCCGCCCTCCGAGTGGTGGCTGACGACCGAGCGGGGCCGCACGGACACCGCCGTCACGGCGCTGCGCGGGCGCGCCGACACCGACCCCGCCCACGTGCTCGTACGGGACGAACTCGCCGGCGAACTCGGCGGCGACCCCCTCGGCGCCGGCCCGCAGGCCGCGCTCGCCGCCACCGCCGTCGCCGCGGCGGCGCTGGCGGCGCTCGGCTTCGCGGTCAGCGCGGCGGCGTCCGTACGCGCACGCACCCGCGAGTTCGCGGTGCTCCGCGCCCTGGGGGCGCCGCAGCGGCAGCTGGCGCGCACCTTCGCCGCCGAGCAGGGCGTGCTGATCGGGCTCGCGCTGGCCGCCGGGTCGCTGCTCGGCTGGGCGCTGGCCCGCGCCGTCATCCCGCTCATCACGCTCACCGGCCGGGCCGCGCAGCCGGTGCCGCCGGTGGTCGTGGAGCTGCCGGCGGGGTCGGTGGCGGGCCTGCTGGCGGCGGTCGCGGCCGTTCCCGTCCTCGTCACCGTGCTCGTCGCGCTGCGCCGCGGCGATCCGGCGACGGCACTGCGCCTGGGAGGCGAGTGAGATGTCCGCCGCACGCGCCGCCGCCCGGCCGGGCCCGGACACGACCGGAGGCCGGTGACATGCCCCCAGCACAGGACCCACCGGAGACGCCCGAGACCCCGGGTCCCCCGGACACCCCGGACGCCACCGACACCGCGGACGCCGCGAACCGGTCAGACACCCCGGACACCGCGGACGCCCCGAGTACTCCGCACGCCCCCGCCACCCTGGACACCCCCGCCGCACGAGACGCCCCGGACTCACCCGGCGCCCCCGCCGCGCCGCGCCGGCCCCGCCCGCCGGGGGCGCCCGGCGCCGCGCTGGGGGTGCGGACCCGGAGGTCTCGTC
>NZ_BAAAPF010000620.1:0-1723 GCF_039531005.1 Streptomyces synnematoformans | reverse complement strand
CGCCGTCGGGCTGCTCACCCAGCCGCTGCTGGGCCACATCGTGGACCTGGTCACCGACGAACGCGACGCCGGGGCGCTGACGCTGCCGGTGGTGCTGCTGGTGGCCGTGGCAGTCGGCCAGGGCGTGCTGACCGCCGTCGGCCGCACGATGGTCTCCCGGCTCGGCGAGACGGTGCTCGCCCAGCTGCGCGAGCGGTTCGTCGAGCGGGCGCTGCACCTGCCGCTGGACCGGCTGGAGAAGGCCGGCTCGGGCGACCTGACCGCCCGCGTCACCCGGGACGTCTCCCGGGTCGCCGAGGCGGTGCGCGGCGCGCTGCCCCAGCTGGCGTCCTCCGTGCTGGCGATCGTGCTCACGCTCGGCGCGCTGGCCGTACTCGACTGGCGCTTCCTGCTCGCCGCGCTGCTCGCGGTGCCCGTGCAGGCGTACACGGCCCGCTGGTACGTGCGGCGCGCGGTGCCGCTGTACGCGCGCGAACGCGTCGCCACCGGGGCGCAGCAGCAGCAGCTCCTGGACACCGTCAGCGGCGCGGCCACCGTCCGCGCGCACCGGCTGGAGGCGCCGCACGCCGGGCGGGTCGAGGCCCGCTCGCGGACCGCGGTGGACCTGCGGCTGCGCGGGGTGCGGCTGCTGATGGGCTTCTACAACCGGCTGCACGTGGCGGAGTACCTGGGGCTGTCCGCGGTGCTGGTGGCCGGCTACGTGCTGGTGCGCGACGGCTCCGCCTCGATCGGTACGGCGACGGCCGCGGCGCTGTACTTCCACTCGCTGTTCGGGCCGGTGAACGTGGCCCTGGTGCTGCTCGACGACGCCCAGGCGGCGACGGCGGGGCTGGCGCGGCTGGTCGGCGTCGTGGACGCGCGCGAGCAGCAGCCGGCGTCCGGCGAGCCGGAGCCCGCGGAGGCGGGCTCGCGGCCGGCGGTGGGCGTGTCCGTCAGCGGGGTGTCGCACGCGTACGAGCCGGGTCGGCCGGTGCTGCACGCGGTGGACCTGGAGCTGCGGCCGAAGGAGAAGGTGGCGCTGGTCGGCGCCAGCGGGGCGGGCAAGAGCACGCTCGCCAAGCTGCTGGCCGGCATCCACTCCCCCACCGCCGGGCGCATCGACGTGGGCGGCGCCGGGCCGGACGAGTCGGGCCGCACGGTCGCGCTGGTCACCCAGGAGGTGCACGTCTTCGCCGGGCGGCTCGCCGACGACCTGCGGCTGGCCCGCCCCGGCGCCGGCGACGCGGAGCTGCGCGAGGCGCTGGACCGGGTGGGCGCGCTCGGCTGGGCCGAGGCGCTGCCGGAGGGCCTGGACACGGTCGTGGGCGAGGGCGGGCACCGGCTGACGGCGGACCGGGCCCAGCAGCTCGCGCTGGCCCGGCTGGTGCTGGCCGACCCGCCGGTCGCGGTGCTCGACGAGGCCACCGCGGAGGCCGGCAGCCTCGGCGCCCGGCGGCTGGAGGAGGCGGCCGAACGCGCGCTGGAGGGGCGCACCGCGCTGGTCGTCGCCCACCGGCTCAGCCAGGCCGCGGCGGCCGACCGGGTCGTGGTGATGGAGGAGGGCCGGGTGGCGGAGAGCGGCACGCACGACGAGCTGCGCGCGGCGGCCGGCCCGTACGCCGCGCTGTGGCAGGCCTGGTCGGCGGGGCGCGGGGCGGATGCCGAGCGGGGCACGCCCGGCGCCGGGCGGCCGGCCCCGTAGCCGGTCGCGCCGCCCGTCCGGGTACGGGTACGGGCCGGGGCC
>NZ_BAAAPF010000619.1:0-1723 GCF_039531005.1 Streptomyces synnematoformans | reverse complement strand
GTCGGCTTCCTCGACCGGGCGCTGCGCGGCCTGTCCGCCGCGCTGACCGACGCCGCCCGCCCGCTGCCCACGATCTACGCCGCCTGGCTGACCGACAGCGACCTGTACCTGCAGCTGGCCGGGGTGGCGGGCGAGCCGCCCGCCCCGTGGCGCACCGGCCAGGACCAGACGTTCTGGCGCATCGACCGCGCCGACGTCGAGAGCTACCCGCAGCCCGAGGAGGGCGGCGACGCCGCGGCCCCCTACCCCGGACTGGCCAGCCTCGGCACCCGCGAGGAGGCCCGGCTGCTGCTCAACCTGGAGGCCGTCCCCGGCATCGCCGCCGTCAAGGGCGCCCCCGCGGACCGGCTCGCGGTGCTGTCGTCCGTCGCCGCGGAGCTGGCCACCAACGGCTGGTCGGACCGGATGTCGGTGACCGTCGTCGGCTTCGGTGAGCGGCTGACGGAGCTGGCGCCGACGCGCGTGCGCTACCTGGAGGACGTGCCGGCGCTCCTGGAGGTCATGGAGGCCGAGTCCGCGCAGCGCGCCAACGCCCTCGGCAACGCCGGGCACGACAGCGTGCTCACCGGCCGCGCCGGCCAGGCGGGCCGTACGCAGTGGGCGCCGCACCTCGTCATCGTCGCCACCGAGCCGACCGCCGTCGAGGCCGAGCGGCTCGCGCACCTCGCCGGCGGCTCCTCGCGGCTCGGCATCGGCTACCTCGTCGGCACCGGTCAGGAGGAACTCGCGGGCGCGTCCTGGGAGTTCGAGATCACCCGCGACGGGCGGCTGCGCGCCCCGCTGCTGGGCCTGGAGCTGGCCGCGCAGCGGCTGCCGCAGGAGCAGCACGACGCGCTGGTGGAGCTGTTCACCCAGGTGGGCTTCGAGGGCCCGGCGGCCAGCGGGACGGAGGGCCGCGGCATCTCCGTCACCCGCGCCGCCGGCGACGTCGGCTTCACCGTGGACCTGTCCGAGCAGGGCCGGCCCGCCGTGTACGCGCGGCTGCTCGGCTCGTACGAGATCATGGGCCTGGCCGAGCCGGACGGCGAGCGCAGCCCGCTGCTGCGGGAGGCGCTGGCGCTGCTGCTGTTCCACCGCGAGGGCGTGCACCCGCAGGTGCTCGCCGCGGCGCTGTGGCCGCGGGGTGTGACGGACGACGTGCGGGACGCCTTCATCGAGCGGCTCGTCACCTGGCTCGGACGTGATCCTTCCGGAGCCGCGCGGCTCGCGCCGGACGCCGACGGGCGGCTGGCGCTGTCCACGTCGGTCGTCTCCGACTGGGACGTGCTGCGCACGCTGCACCTCGAAGCGACCGACCCCGACCGGCAGACCAGCCCGCAGGTGCGGGAGCGGCTGCTGAACGACGCGCTGGCGCTCGCCGCGGGCCCGCTGCTCGCGGACCGGCCGCAGGGGCGGTACGGCTGGCTGGCCAACGAGATCGTGGAGGCCCAGCTGCCGCTGCTCGTCGCCGACGCCGGGCTGGCGCTCTCCGCGCTGCGCCGCGAGACGGGGCAGCCGGACGGCGCGGTCGGCGCGGTGCAGGCGGCGCTGGTCGTCGCGCCGGCGGACGAGCGGCTGTGGAACGAGCTGCTGCGCGCGGTGCACGCCACCGGCGAGACCGCCCGCCTGGAGGCCACCGCGTCCGACCTCCTCGACCGCGCGGCGGCCCTCCACGGCGCCCGCGGCCTGCCGCCCCGCACGGGGGCGCCGCTGGACGAGCTGCTCCCCGGCTGGCGCCCGCGGG
>NZ_BAAAPF010000618.1:0-1729 GCF_039531005.1 Streptomyces synnematoformans | reverse complement strand
GACCGCGCCGTACGCCGCGAGCCGCGGCCCGGCGGCCGTCAGCAGCACCGCGGCGGGCGTCAGCCCCGCGTACACCAGGCCCTGCGCGTGCGCCTGCAGCACCGCCGCGGCCAGCGACACCCCCAGCCGGCAGACGTACCCGAGCGGCAGCGGCCCGCCGAGCGCCGCCAGCGCCGTCGGCAGCGGCAGCGCGGGCGCGCAGTCGTACGCCACCCACGGCTCCTCGTCCTGCTGCGCCACCCCGGCCGCCGCGCGGACGTGCCGGCCTCGGAGGCGAACCGGACCCGGAAGCCGCGGTCGCCGGCGAGCGCCGCGGGCGGCGCCATGAGCACCACGACCCGGCCCAGCGGCTCGCTGTACGCCAGGTGGAACCGCGGCCCGTCCGCGTCGGCGGCGCCGTCCGGGCCCTCCGGGCCGTACGCGCCGAGCGGCGCCAGGATCCGGTGCGGGCCCACCGTCTGCGGCGGGCCGCCCGCGGCCGTACCGCCGGCGGAGCCGCCTGCCGGGCCGTCGGCGCCCGTCAACGTCTGCATACGAACAATCCCCCTTGCCGCCGCGCGCTCAGTCCAGCGGCAGCGCGTACACGCTGCTTCCGCTCGCGACCACGGCCGTGTCCTTGCCGACCGCCACCCGGCGCCGGTGGGCGTACTTCGGCTTGCCGCGCCGCATGTCGGTGAACCGCCACAGCAGGTCGCCGCCGTCCGTGTCGTACGCCAGCACCTGCGTGTCGTCGCCCGCGATCAGGAACCGCTCGTCGGGCGTGACGTGCAACGCCGGCGCCTGGACGAGCACCCCGACGTACGCCAGCTCCGGGTTGCGCTTCCACTGCTCCTCGCCCGAGTCCCGCGCCACCGTGTGCACGGCGCGGAACGTGTCGAGGGCGTGGATCCTGTCCCCCTGCACGGCGGGCGGGCCGAAGTTCTGCGGGTTGGTCTCCTCTTCGTCCCACGGCTCGGCGGTCAGGTCCCACAGCTCGGCGCCGTCGCCGCCGGCGTCGTAGCCGCGCATGGCCGTGCCGGCGGTGGCGACGAGCACGCCCTTCCCGGCCGCGGCCCAGTGGCCGCCCGCCATGCCGGCGTACTCCTGCGCCCACCGCTCGTCGCCGCTGCCGAGGTCGAGCGCGGAGACCGCGGCCGGCTTGTCGCGGTGGGTCGCGTCCTCGTCGGCCTCGGGCACCAGGACGACGGCGTCGCCGAGGAAGAGCGCGGCGGTCGCGGCGGCCGTGCCGGGCGAGCGCCACAGCTCGCGGCGCGCGGCGAGGTCGTAGCCGACGACGGTCAGCTCGCCGCCCTCCTTGACGGTGAACGCGGCGGTGTCGCCGGCCACGCCGAGGAGCGCGCCGTACGGCGTCCGGCCGCCCTTGCGGTACTTCTCCGACGTCCACACGACCGCGCCGTCCTCGGCGTCGAGCAGGGCGAGGTCCTTGCCGGGCACCAGCACCATGCCGTCGCCGAGCGGCACGGCCCCGGCCGTGGCGCGGACGTCCGGCTGCTCCCACAGCTCGTCGCCGGTGCGCAGGTCCATCGCGTAGACGCCGGACTTCGCGACGACCAGCGCGGCCCCGCCCCCGGCGACCACCGGCGGGCCGACCGGGTCGACCTTGCCCAGGCCCTTGCCCCACAGCACGGGGGGCGGGGCGCCGGTGAGCCGCTTCTTCGCCGTGTTGCGGGCGGCCAGCCGCTCGGCGGTGGTCGGCGGCGGAGGCGGGTCCTCGGCGGTCGCCGCCCAG
>NZ_BAAAPF010000617.1:0-1735 GCF_039531005.1 Streptomyces synnematoformans | reverse complement strand
AGGCCGCCGTGCCCGCCGTGCCCGCCGTGCCCGCGCCCGCGCCGATGCCCGCGAACCCGGCGCCCTGCTCCGCCGCCGCGGCGAACCAGCCGACGACCGCGACCGGAAGCAGCGTGCTGAGCCGGGAGTTGACGTCCGCGACCTCCAGGGCCGCCACGCGGCACCGGGCGCAGTCGTCGAGGTGCTTGCGCAGCCCGCGCTCGGCCCGCATCCGCAGCCCGCCGCGGGCGTACGCGCCGAGCCGGTCCGCGTAGCGGGCGCAGTCCCCGCCGGCGGTGAGCGCGGTGGAGACGTGCGCCTGGAGGTACGCCTGCTTGAGCCCTTCGCGGGCGCGGTGCGCGAGCACGGCGGTGGCGTTGGCGGTGAGCCCCAGCAGCGGCGCGACCTCGCTGGGGGACTCGTCCTCCACGGTCGTGTGCCACAGCACGGTCTGCCACCGCTCGGGCAGGCTGCGGAAGGCCTGCACCGCCATTGACTGCTCGGCCTCGTGCATGGCCCGCACGTCGGCGCCGAGGTCGAGGGTGTCGTCGTCGGAGACCGGCCGGGTGGCCTGGGCGGCGAAGACGGCGAAGTCGTCGACGAGTTGCTCGCGCTTGGCGGTCTTCGTCCAGGCGGCGGCGACCCGGCGCACGGTGGTCAGCAGGTATGCCCGTACGGCGGTCTCCGGCCCGGCGCCGCCGCGGACCGCCTGCAGCGTGCGGGCGAAGACCTCGGCGGTGAGGTCGTCGGCGGTGTGCGAGTCGCGGCAGCAGGTGCGGGCGTAGCGGCGGACCGCCGGGGCGTGCCGCTCGTACAGCTCCTCGTACGCGCTGTCGTCGCCGGTGCGCATCCGGGAGACCAGCTCGGTGTCGGAGGGGAAGGCGCCGGTGACGCCCTCGTCCCGCCGCTCGCGCTGCTTCGGGATGCCGCCCGGCGGGCCGCCGCCCGGCAGGCCGCTGTCCGGCGAGCCGTGCACCGCACCATCCGCCGCGCCGCTCGCCGCGCCGTCCACCTCCGGTGAACGGCCGCCCTGGCCGGGGACTTGGGGGTCGGGGGCCTGCGGGCCAGGCGTCCGGGACGACGGCGGGCCGCCGGCCGCGCCGCTCTCCGGGGCACGCTCGCGATCGTCCCGATCGTCAACTGCCATGCCGCAGGCTCCCGTAGACACTCGTCGCACCCGTTATCGGGTGAGCGTGCCACAACGGGCCCCGCGTGCCGCCTCTGCCGACGGCCAACCACCCGTTGGAGGGTTTTCCCGCGCACGACGCACTAGGAGTCATGCTTTCGGGGTAGGTGTACGTGTCGCTTGACGGAGCGGGACGGGACGGAACCGGTGGCCGGACCGCTGCCGGGAGGCACCCTGACGGGCGATCCCGTCAACGCGGACCACCGTCGGCGAAGCCCCCGCAAGGGGAATCACCGCCGGAGCCCGCGGGCCCCCGGGGCCGCGCGGACGCGGCCCCGCGGGGCGCCCGGCCGGCTCACCCCTCCGCGTGCGGCCGCAGCCCGTCCAGCAGGATGTCCAGCAGCCGCGCCGACGCGACCGCCTGCTGCGCCGGGTCCGGCAGGGACGGCGCCGCGGTCGCTATCACCAGCAGCACGTCCGACACCGACACGTCCGCGCGCAGCGACCCCGCGTCCCGGGCGCGCGCCACCAACTGCCCGACCACGTCGAGCAGCGCCGCCGCGTCCGTACCGCCGACGCTCCCGCCGTCCGCGCCCGCGCCGCCCGGCGCACCCGCACCCGGGCCGCCGG
>NZ_BAAAPF010000616.1:0-1743 GCF_039531005.1 Streptomyces synnematoformans | reverse complement strand
GCGGGCGCCCCCGCGCGCCGGCGGCCGGGCGGGAGTGTCCTCGACGGCGGCCTGCTGGACGGCGGCGGTGTCCTCGACGGCGGCGTGCTCGACACCGGCCCGGGGTTCCCGATCCACGAGGTCGACCGGCCCGCCGCCGCCCGCGGGCGGCGCTTCGCCTTCGCCGCCGCCGGCGCGGTCTCCTTCGCCGCCCTCGCCCTCGGCGGCGCGCTCCCCATCGAGGCGGCCGTCGACCCTGCCGGCTCCCCGGCGGTCACCCCCGGCGACCGCGGCGTGCCCGCTCGCTACTCGTACGACCCCCGGCTCTCCACCTCCGGCGGCGCGCAGGACGCCGACGAGGTCGAGCCGTACGTCACCCGGAGCGGCACGCTGCAGATGGCCGCCTCCGCGACGGCGGCGACGACCGCGACGCCGCAGCCGCCGCTGCTGTCCGTGGTCGCCGTCACCAAGCCCGCGACGTCCGCGCCGCAGACCGCGCTGAGCGGGATGAACACTCCACCCCCGCGGTGACGGCCCGCGGGGGCGGCCGCCGGGGCCGGCGGCCGTCGCCCCCGGGGCGATGCGCCGGACCGCATGCACCTGATTGAATCGCTGTGCCCGGCGGGTGAGCTTCAAGTGCGGGCCGCCACGCCGGTCCGCGCCCAGTCGCATGCGGAACGTGTGGGGAGAACATGGACCAGGGGAAGCCGAGTTGGTGGGGGCAGGAGCCCGGTGAGCCTCCGCGCGAGGCCGAATCGGACACCGCCGGACCAGCCACCGACTCTGACACCTCCGCGCAGCAGGCCGCCCCGGCGGCCGGGCCGGAGGACGCGGGTCCGCCACCGGGGTACGACCCGGAGGTGGACCAGCTGCGCCGCGTGCGGCGGGCGCTGCGGGAGTGGCGCGACGGCGAGGACGACCACCACGGCAGCGGGAGCCGACCGGAGACGGTCTCCCCTGCGGGGGGCACGGCGGGTGCCGGCGGTTCGGACGTGCCTGGGGTGCGGGGTGCGGATGAAGATGCGGACGGTGCGGGGGAGCAGGGGCGGTGGTACGACGGCGCGGCGGGTGCCGGTGGTTCGGACGTGCCTCCGGTGCGGCGTGCGGATGAGGACGTGGACGTTGCGGGGGAACAGGGTCTGACGCCGGCGAGCGGGCGGTACGGCGACACCGCGGGCGACACCGCGGGACCGGGCGCGGACGCCGGGTCCGGCGACGCCTCGTCGGACCCGTACGCGGGTGCGCCCGCGGCGCCGCCGGCCGAGCCCGCCCCGCCGCAGGCGCCGGGCACGGGGAGCGGGCCGGGGGCGGAGAACGCGGATGCGCGGCCCTGGGAGGTCGGCGTGCGCCCGTACCCGGGTGCCGCGGACACCGGCGCGGGCGGCGCGGCGGGCGGCAGGGAGATACCCGCCGCGGTGTCCGCCGTCGCGGGCGCCCGGGCCGGCCGGGCCGCCCTGCCGCAGCGCGATGCGGGGGACGACGAACGAGACGACGTACGGGACACCTCCCCCGGGACCCCGGGGGAGGGCGCAGGCGGCCCGCAGGACGCCGCAGGGCCCGCGCAGACGCCCGAACGCGCGGCGGGCGACCCGGCGCCCACCCCCGGCCCGGACGGGCCCGCCGAGGCGCCGGAAGAGGCTCCGGCGGCCGCGGCGCCCGTCGAGGACGACGACACCACGCAGCTCGCCGCCATCTCCGACTCCGACCCGCCGCCCCCCACCGGCGTGCCGGGCCCGCGCCGCCCCGGGCCCGACGCGCCGGCCG
>NZ_BAAAPF010000615.1:0-1743 GCF_039531005.1 Streptomyces synnematoformans | reverse complement strand
CATCTCGGCCAGGTCGCGCGCGGCCGAGTCGCTGAACGCGCGGAGTTCCTCGACCCCGACCTGCGCGCCGCCCTCGCCCGCGCCGCCGACGACCCGACCCGGCTCACCGACGCCCAGGCCCTCGCCCTCCTCCACGCCGACGGACCCGCCCTCGACGCCCTCTGCGGCATCGCCGACGACCTCCGCCGCGACACCGTCGGCGACGACGTCACGTACATCGTCACCCGGAACATCAACTTCACCAACGTCTGCTACACCGGCTGCCGCTTCTGCGCCTTCGCCCAGCGCCGCACCGACGCCGACGCCTACACCCTCTCCCTCGACCAGGTCGCCGACCGCGCCGCGCAGGCGTGGGACGTGGGCGCCGTCGAGGTGTGCATGCAGGGCGGCATCCACCCCGACCTGCCCGGCACGGCGTACTTCGACATCGCCCGCGCCGTGAAGGAGCGGGTGCCCGGCATCCACGTGCACGCGTTCTCGCCCATGGAGGTCATGAACGGCGCCGCCCGCACCGGCATGTCCGTACGGGACTGGCTGGCCGCCGCCAAGGAGGCCGGCCTCGGCTCCATCCCGGGCACGGCCGCCGAGATCCTGGACGACGAGGTGCGCTGGATCCTCACCAAGGGCAAGCTGCCCGCGGCCGACTGGGTCGAGGTCGTCACCGCGGCGCACGGGCTGGGGCTCAGGTCGTCCGCCACGATGATGTACGGGCACGTGGACCAGCCGCGCCACTGGCTGGGCCACCTGCGGCTGCTGGCCGAGCTGCAGCAGCGCACGGGCGGCTTCACGGAGTTCGTCACGCTGCCGTTCATCCACACCAACGCGCCGGTCTACCTGGCCGGCATCGCCCGGCCGGGGCCGACGATGCGCGACAACCGGGCCGTCACCGCCATGGCCCGGCTGCTGCTCCACCCGCACATCACCAACATCCAGACCAGCTGGGTCAAGCTCGGCGCGGACGGCGCGGCGCAGATGCTCCGCTCCGGCGCCAACGACCTGGGCGGCACGCTGATGGAGGAGACCATCTCGCGGATGGCGGGCTCGTCGTACGGGTCGTACCGCTCGGTGAAGGACCTCGTCGCCATCGCCGCCGCCGCGGGCCGTCCGGCCCGGCCGCGGACGACGACGTACGGGCCGGTGCCGGCGGAGCGGCGGCGGGCGGCGGAGGCGGCGGACGGACGGCTGCCGGAGCTGCTGCCGGTGCTGGGCCGGTAGCACGCGGGCCTGCGCGTACGGACCCGGCCCTCCGCCCCGTCCCCGAGGCTCTAAGCCCGCCCCGGGGGAGGTGGCGCCGTGCCCGAAGTGCGCCCGTCCATGCAGGACTTGATCGTGACCGCCGCCGCTCCGGCTTCGTCGGCCGGCAGCGGGAGATCGCGGCGTACCGGGACAACTTCCGCTGCCCCCCCGGAGGACCCGGCGCACCGCTTCCTCTTCCACATCCACGGCGTCGCCGGCGTCGGCAAGACGTCGCTGCTGCGGCGGCTGCTGCAGCTCGCGGGGGAGCAGGGGGCGCTGACGGCGCAGGTGGACGAGGCGGCGGGCAGCGTGCCCGAGGCGATGGAGGCGATCAGCGGCCAGCTCGCCCGGCAGGGCCACCCGCTGAAGGGCTTCGACCGGCTGCTGCAGCGCTACCGCCAGCGGCGCCACGAGGCGGACTCCGTCGCCGCCGCCTTCGCCGGCGCCACCGGCGCCCCCGGCGCCCCCGGCGTCCCCGGCGCCGCGGCGGTCGCGCTCGGCCCCGGC
>NZ_BAAAPF010000614.1:0-1745 GCF_039531005.1 Streptomyces synnematoformans | reverse complement strand
CGTCGCCGCCGGCGGCCCGCGCCCCGACGACACGGACGACGCCGGGACCCCGGCCGACGACCGCGCCCCGGAGAAGGTCGGCACCGGCGCGGCCGGCGCCCCCACCGGCGGCCACCCCGACCCGCCCTCGGTCCCGAGCCCGCGCGCCGGCGACGACGTCCCGGCCCCGGGCGACCCGCCGGCGCCGCCGGGCGGAAGACGGGCACCGGCGGAGCACCGCGGGGGCACGGCGCAGTTGATGTGCCGGAGAATGGCGTACTGAGCACCCGCGGCGGGCGTACCGGGCGGGTCGCGGCGGACCGCGGCGTACCTGCCTCGCACCGTGACCGCGCCGGCCCGGGCCCAGGACGCGGGTGCCTCCCCCGCGGGGTCACCGTCCGAGCGCACGGCGCTCACCTGCGCGCGGCACCGCCCCCGGGCGGTGGCGTAAGCGCCCCGTGGCCGCGGCGGTGAAGTCCTGCACACAGGACGCACCCGGCCGTCCGACGCCCGGGCCCGGCCGCGGAGCACGCCGCCGCGGCGGTACCCCGGTACGGCTGCCGTGTCGGTGGGGCGTGCCAGACTGCGGCCCGTGGAACGTACGACCGCTACGGGTGACGCGGCCCCCGAACCCGCGCTGCGCCGCCGGCTCGACGCACTGCGCGGCGCGGACGTGCCGCCGCGCGCCCTGGACGCGCGGGCGCTGGCCGCGCTGGCGGCCAACCCCGGCTGCCGCCGCCGGACGCTGCTGGACGGCGCCGGGATCGACAAGGCCGTGCTCGCCGAGGCGCTGGGCAGACCGGCGCCGTTCGGGCAGTCGCAGTTCGCCTTCGCCCGCGGCAACGCCTTCGAGGCCCGTATCACCGCCGACGACGGCGCCGAGCTGCTGGGCCTGCTCGCCGAGCGCACCGGCGCGGCCCCGCCGGACCCCGCCGCCGGCCCCGTCCCCGACCTCGCCGCCCCCGGCCCCCGCGGGCGCACCGAGCGCACCCGGCTGGCGCTCGCCGAGGCGGTGGCGGCCGGCGGCTGGACGCTGCTGCGGCACCCGATGGTCAGCCTGGAGGTCGCGGGCGCCCCGGTCTACCTGGAGCCGGACGCGGCGGTCGTCGGGCCGGACGGCCGCTGCACGGTGGTCGAGATCAAGTCCTTCCCGATCCTCGACGGCTCCGCCGACCCGGCGAAGGTCGGCGGAGCGGCCCGGCAGGCGGCGGTGTACGTGCTGGCGCTGCGGCCGCACTGCGAGGTGCACGACAGCGTGCTGCTGGTGTGCCCGAAGGACTTCTCCAACCAGCCGGTCGCCGAGCCCGTGGACGTACGCAAGCAGCTCGCCGCCACCCGCCGCCAGCTCGCCCGGCTCACCCGCCTCGAAGCGATCGCCGCCGCGCTCCCGGCGGACCTGAGCCTGGACGTGCGCCAGCCGCCGCCGCGGCTCACGGCGGCGGTGGAGGCGGTGGAGGCCGCGTACGCGCCGGAGTGCCTGGCGGCGTGCGAGCTGGCGTTCCACTGCCGCGCGCGGGCGCGGGAGCGCGGGGACGTGACGGCCCTGGGCCGCGGGGTACGCGGCGAGCTGGGCGGTCTGCGCACGGTGGCGGTGGTCGTGGACGCGGCGTCGGGCGGACGGGAGCCGGCCGCGGCGCGGCAGGAGCCCGGAGGACCGGAACCGGCCGTGGCGACCCCGGAGGCCCCGGGGCGGTTCGGCCCCGCGGCCGAACCGGTGGGCTCGGGGAGCCCGGCGGAGCCGGCCGACCCCGCCGTCGCGGGGCTGC
>NZ_BAAAPF010000613.1:0-1753 GCF_039531005.1 Streptomyces synnematoformans | reverse complement strand
TGTTTCAGGATTGTTCTTGGAGTCGGTCGTGGAGGATGCGGGACAGTTCGACGCGGCGGGTCTTGAGGGTGGCGGTGCGGGGGAGTTGGGCCATGGGGATGTGGACGGGCTCGGCGAGTTGGGGGTAGTCGCCGGTGGCCTGCCGCCAGCGGTCGGGGTCGACCGGTTCGTCGTCGCGGGTGCACACCACCGGGACGGCGGTGGCGTCGGGGCCGGAGACCACGACGAGTTCGACGAGTTCCTCCAGCCGGTCCAGGACCGCGTCTTCTATCTCCAGGCTGGAGCCGACCCCGGGAATGGTGTCGATCTCCCGGTCGAGCATGTGCAGACAGCCCAGCCTGGTGCGGTAGCCCACGTCCCCGGTGCGCCACCAGCCGCCGTTGACGTTCTCGTCGTAGCGCTCCTGCTCACCGTGGTAGGTCTTGGCGATCCCGTCCCAGCGCACCTCGATGAACCCGGGATTGTCCGGGGAGACCGCCGCCCCGTTCTGCGAGACGACGCGGACCTTCGCGCTGCCGGGCAGCGCGAAGCCCACGCACCGCCCGTCCATCTCCCGCGCGTGGCGGCGGTAGTACGGCCGGCCCACCGCCGGGCCCACCTCGCTCTGGCCGTAGATCTGGAAGAACTGCGGCGCCCGGCGCCGGGAGGAGTCCAGCAGCCGGCGCACCGTACGCGGATGGATCGCATCGAAGGTGGAGGAGAAGTACTTCACCGACGCGAAAGGCCGCCGCGGATCGCTGACCAGCCCCTCCCACGCCAGAAACGAGTTCGGCAACGCCTCGATCAGCCCGGGCCGGTTCTTCACGAAGAACTCCGCCACCTCATCCGGGTCATGATTGTTGACCAGGACCGTGGGCATCCCCTTCATCAACACCAGCGCCATCGCCGCGAACAACCGCGAATGCACGAACGGGATACTGATCGCCACCGTCTCCCGACGCGGCATCACCCCCAGCATGAACAACTGCGGCCGCAACCGCGTCCGCATCGTCCGCGCCGTATGCACCACCAGCTTCGGCAACCCCGTCGTCCCCGACGTATGCGTGATCATCGCCGGCTCATCCAACCCCGTGAACACCGGCCGCACACCCGGCGAACCCGCCAACCCCGCCAACGACACACCGCCCCGGGTGCCACCATCGGCATCGGTGCCAGCATCAGCCTCGGTGGTGGTGTCGGCGTCGGTGGTGGTGTCGGTGACGGTGATGACCGACTCCGTCAGCCCGTCCAGGTCCTCACCGGCCAGCACCTGGAGTTTGACCGCGTCGGTCAGCAGGTGCGGACGGCCCAGCCGCCGCATCAGCGCCGCGACCGTCGCAGCGTCCAGAGCCGGCGAGAGCATCACCGGAACGGCGCCCAGGCGGGCGGCGGCGGTGCCCAGGATCCACGAGTCGAAGTTCGGCCGCTTGTAGACCACCACATGGTCCCCGGCCTGCACCCCCGCCGCGGCCAGCCGGCCCGCCAGATCCACCACGTAATGCGCCAGCTCCCGCACCGTGATCCGACGCCCCGCCTCAGGCAGCACATCCAGATCATGATCCAGCGTCAACAGCACCGACCCATGCCGCACCGCCGCACGCTGCGCGAGAACCCCCAGATACAAACCACGTCTGTGCACCGGATTCTGGCTCACAAGGCCCTCCACCCACACCAGCATCGTTCCCGAAAACCCACCGACAAACGTGCCGTCCCGAAGCCACGCCCACCCAGCATCCGCCACCCCGCTTGGCCACCACACACCAACGACTTGGCG
>NZ_BAAAPF010000612.1:0-1762 GCF_039531005.1 Streptomyces synnematoformans | reverse complement strand
CCCCCACTCATCTCCCTCCACCCCCCTCTGTCCCGCCGCCCCTGCGTCTAGGCTGGTGACCCAGTCCCCGAGGACCCTGGGAGAGATCAGATGGCGGAGCGCATGCCGGTCGAGTCCTGGCTGACGGACATGGACGGGGTGCTCATGCACGAGGGCATCCCCATCGCCGGCGCCGACGCCTTCATCAAGCGGCTGCGCGAATCCGGCAAGCCCTTCCTCGTGCTCACCAACAACTCCATGTACACCCCCGGGGACCTGCACGCCCGGCTCTCCCGCATCGGTCTGGACGTGCCGGTGCAGAACATCTGGACCTCCGCGCTCGCCACCGCCAAGTTCCTCGACGACCAGCGCCCCGGCGGCACCGCGTACGTCATCGGCGAGGCCGGGCTGACCACCGCGCTGCACGACCACGGCTACGTGCTCAGCGACCACCGCCCCGACTACGTCGTCCTCGGCGAGACGCGCACGTACAGCTTCGAGGCGCTGACGAAGGCCATCCGGCTGATCGAGAAGGGCGCCCGCTTCATCGCGACCAACCCGGACGAGACCGGCCCGTCCGCCGCCGGCCCGCTGCCGGCGACCGGCGCCGTCTCCGCGCTGATCACCAAGGCGACCGGCAAGGACCCGTACTTCGTCGGGAAGCCCAACCCGCTGATGATGCGCGCCGGGCTCAACCAGATCGGCGCCCACTCCGAGTCCACCGCGATGATCGGCGACCGGATGGACACCGACATACTGGCCGGGCTGGAAGCGGGCATGGAGACGTATCTGGTGCTGACCGGGCTCACCCGGGCGGACCAGGTGGAGCGGTTCCCGTACCGGCCCTCGCACATCGCCGACTCGATCGCCGACCTCGTCGAGCTGATCTGAGGCCCGGACCGGCCCGCGGGACGCGGCCCTCCCGCCGCGCCCGCGCCGCCGTTCGGGTGGGCGGTGACCGGATCGGCGTAGCGCCGCCGCTGTGCGGATGCGCGGGCGCGGGGCGTGGCGACGCTGGAGTGAAAGCTTCGCTTCCGGAGGTCCCATGCGCCCGGCCCGTGCCTGCCTCGCCGCCGTCCTGCTGCTGCTGACGGGCGGCGCCGCCGTCTCCTGCACCGACGCGCACGCGCAGGGCGACGTGACCGTGACGCCGTACCGCGTGCAGCGCGGCGATCCCGTCCAGGTCAGTACCGGCGTGTGCCGGGGCGACCACGCCTCGGCGACCTCGGAGGCGTTCGAGGCGCCGGTGAACATGCGGCCGGAGAACTTCGGCGGGCTGACCGGGCGCGGGAAGATCAAGTGGACGGCGCGGCCCGGGACGTACCCGGTGTGGGTCGACTGCGACGGCGACCGGCGGGTGGCGCGCGGCCAGGTGGTCGTGGAGGAGCCGCACAAGCGGCCGGAGCACTGGAAGAACAACTGGCACCACCAGCCCTGGTCGCCGGTGACCGCGGGCGGCGGCGGCACGGCGAAGCAGCCGGGGCGGACGGAACAGGCGGGGCAGGCGGGGCAGGCGCAGAACGCGACGTCCGCCCGGGCCGCCGGGGCGGACGGCGGACCCGGTGCGCTGCCCCTCACCCTCGTCGGCGGCGGGGCGGCGGTCCTCGCCCTCACCCTCGTGCGCCGCCGCACGGGCGGCGACGCGGGCGGCACCGGCGCGGAGGCGGCCGATGGCGGCTGAGCCCGCCCCCCGCGGCCGGACCGGCCTCGTCACGGCCGCCGCGTGGGTCGTCCTGCTGCTCGGCCTGTGGCTGTGGGCCCGCGACCTGGACGAGAGCGACGG
>NZ_BAAAPF010000611.1:0-1768 GCF_039531005.1 Streptomyces synnematoformans | reverse complement strand
CAGCCGGTCGACCGGGCCGGCGTGGCCGGCGAGCGCCGCGGCGGCGGCGGTGGCGGCGGCCCGCGGCTCCGGCGGGGCGGTGAAGCGGACGCCGGGGGTGAGCCGGCCGGTCCACAGCCAGTCGGCGACCTCCTCGTAGCCGTACGCGGCGGCCAGGGCGGTGGCGTCGACGCCGCGGAAGAAGTACCGGTCGCGCTCGATGAGCGTGATGCCCGTACGCACCGGGGTGCCCGCCGGGGTGTCGCCGTCCTCCGCGGCGGCGTGCGGCCGGCGGTGGCGGCGGGCGAGCGCGTCGACCTCCCGGGCGTCGAACCGGCTGCCGCGGCCCCCGGGCGCCCTGCGGCTGCTCAGCAGGCCCCGGCTGACGTAGGCGTAGACGGTCTCGGGCTTCACGCCCAGCCGCTCGGCGGCCTCGCGCGTGCTCAGCTCGTCCATCCACTCCCCGCCGCCCGCTTCATATTGATCGGATCAAGATTGACACCCATTGAATCAAGGGTGGACAGTCAAATCAATAGAGGAGAGAGGAAGACCGGCATGGCCACACCCCGGACCGTCACCCCCGCCCCCGCCCCCGCCCCCCGCGGGCTCAGCGGCGTCGTCGTCACCGAGACCCGGCTGGGCGACGTTCGCGGACGCGAGGGCTTCTACCACTACCGCCAGTACTCGGCGGTGGACCTCGCCCGCGAGCGCACCTTCGAGGACGTCTGGCACCTGATGTTCGACGGCGAGCTGCCGGACGCCGCGCGGCGCGCCGCGTTCACCGCGCGCACGACCGCGCTGCGGCTCCTGCCCGGCGACCTGCGCGGCGCGCTGCCGGCCATCGCCCGCTCCGGCGTGCTCGCCGGCCCGCTCGCCGGGCTCCGCACCGCGCTCTCCCAGGCCGGCGCCGCGGCCGGCTTCCGGCCGCTGTACGACCTCACGCCCGCGCAGCGCCGCGAGGACGCGCTCGCCGCCTGCGCGATGGTGCCCACGCTGCTGGCCGCGCTGCACCGCCTCGGCCGGGGCGAGGACCCCGTCGAGCCCCGCGACGACCTGCCGTACGCCGCCAACTACCTGTACATGCTCACCGGCCAGGAGCCCGACCCCGCGCGCGCCCGGGCGATCGAGGCGTACCTGATCTCCACGATCGACCACGGCTTCAACGCCTCCACCTTCACCGCCCGCACCGTCGCCTCCACCGGCGCGGACCTGGCCGCGTGCCTCGTCGGTGCGATCGGCGCGCTGTCCGGGCCGCTGCACGGCGGCGCGCCGAGCCGGGCGCTGGACGCCCTCGACGCGATCGGCACCCCGGACCGGATCGACCCGTGGATCCGTGCACGGGTGCTGGCGGGCGAGCGGATCATGGGCTTCGGGCACGCGGTCTACCGCACGGAGGACCCGCGCTCCCGGCTGCTGCGGGGGTTCGCCGAGTCGTTCGGCGGCCCGCTGGTGGAGTTCGCGGTGCAGGTCGAGCGGCGGGTGGTGGAGATACTCGCGGAGCTGAAGCCGGGGCGGGAGCTGCACACGAACGTGGAGTTCTACGCGGGCGTGGTGATGGAGCAGTGCGGGCTGCCGCGGGAGATGTTCACGCCCACGTTCGCGGCGGCGCGGGCGGTGGGCTGGAGCGCGAACGTGCTGGAACAGGCGGAGGACAGCAAGATCATCCGACCGGCGGCCCGGTACGTGGGCCCGCCCCCGCCGGAGCCGGTCCCCGCGGTGGCCTGAGCGGGCCCGCGCGCGGCGGCCCGTGTGCCCGGCGGGCCCCGCACGCCGCCGCCTGCGGCCTCAA
>NZ_BAAAPF010000610.1:0-1772 GCF_039531005.1 Streptomyces synnematoformans | reverse complement strand
CTTCCTCGCCCGCGGCTTCGAGGCGGTGACCATCGCCGAGATCGCCGCGGCGGCGACAGGTTCGCCGGCCAGCGCGCCGCGGACCCGCCCGGCCAGGTCGGCGACCAGCGAGGCCCGCCAGGCGGTCCACGCCGCCGGCCCGGTGGCCAGCGCGTCGGCCTCGGTGAGCGCGTGCAGCAGCTCCAGGGTGCCGTGCCCGCCGACGGCGTCGGCCACGAGCCGTACGGTCGCGGGGTCGTCCAGGTCGCGGCGGGTCGCGGTCTCCACGAGCAGCAGGTGGTGGCGGACCAGGGCGCCGACGACGTCGACGTCGGCGGCGGGGAAGCCGATGCGCCGGGCCATGTCGCGGGCGATGGTCTCGCCGGTGACGCTGTGCCCGCCGGGGCCGTCGGGCCAGCCCTTGCCGATGTCGTGCAGCAGCGCGGCGACCAGCAGCAGGTCCGGCCGGCCGACGCGGCGGGTGAGCGCCGCGGCCCGTACGGCCGTCTCGACGAGATGGCGGTCGACGGTCCAGCGGTGCACGGGGTTGCGCTGGGGGCGGCAGCGCACCCGCTCCCAGTCGGGCAGCAGCCGCGTGACGAGCCCCTCCGCCTCCAGGCTCTCCCACACCGGCACCGTGGCCGGGCCGGCGCCGAGCAGCGTCACCAGCTGCTCGCGCGCCTCGTCCGGCCACGGTACGGGCAGCGACGGCGCCTGCGCGGCCAGCAGCCGCACGGCGGGCAGCGACAGCGGCAGCCCCGCCTGCGCGGCGGCGGCCGCGGCGCGCAGCGGCAGCACGGGGTCGCGGTCGGCGCGTGCGGTGCGGGCGAGGACGACCTCGCCGTCCTGCTCGACGACGCCGTCGGCGAGCGGAGTGCGCTCCGCCGGGCCGCGCGGGACGGGGCGGCCGGAGGCGCCCAGGAGGTTCCGCAGCCGGGCGGCGGCGCGCCGTCCGCCGCCGGCCCGCAGCCCGCGGTCGACCTCGCGCCAGGTGACGTCGGTGGCGTACGCAAGGGTGCGCGCGGCCTCGTAGACCTCGCGCAGCAGGGTGTCGGAGTCGAGCAGGCCGAGGGCGGCGGCGACCTGGTCCTGCTCCTGCAGCGCGAGGCGGTCGGTGGCGCGGCCCGTGGTCAGGTGCAGTGCGTCGCGGGTGTCGAGGAGCCGCTCGCGGGCGCGGTCCAGGCCCGCGCGGGGGGCGTCGGCGAGCCAGGAGGCGGCGACGGCGCGCAGGGCGGTGGCGTCGCGGAGCCCGCCGCGGGCCTCCTTGAGGTCGGGCTCCAGCAGGAACTGCAGCTCGCCGTGGCGCTCGGCGCGTTCGCGGTCCAGCTCGCGCAGCTCGGGGAGGCGGCGGGCGGCGCGGTTGCGCCAGTCGGCGAAGACGGCGGTGCGCAGCCCGGCGGTGAGGGCGGCGTCGCCGGCGACGTGGCGGGCGTCGAGCAGGCCCAGGGTGACCTTGAGGTCCTCGCCGGCGGTCCGGAGCGCCTCGGCGGGGGTGCGTACGGAGTGGTCGAGGGCCAGGCCCATGTCCCAGACGGGGTACCAGAGGCGGTCGGCGACGGCGGCGAGCGCGCCGGGGCGGAGGGAGCCGTCGTGGAGGAGGAGCAGGTCGAGGTCGCTGCGCGGGGACAGCTCGCCGCGCCCGTAGCCGCCGACGGCGACGAGGGACACCCCGCGGATGCCGCGCGGGGTGCGGACGTCGCCGGGGGCGCGGGCCTCGGCTGCGGCGGGCCCGCGGGGCGGGCCGGCCTCGCCGGTCGCGCCGTGGAGCAGCCCGGCGAGCCAGCGGTCGGTGG
>NZ_BAAAPF010000609.1:0-1789 GCF_039531005.1 Streptomyces synnematoformans | reverse complement strand
GTGCCCGGCCCGGGCCGGCCCCCGGGCCCGCCCGCGCCTCCCGCGCCCCGCGCGTCGTCCCGCTCCCGCGCGCCGCCGTTCGCCTCGTGCCTGCCGCGCGGCCTCGGCGCACCATGCGGCCCGTGCTCGCCCTCCGGCCTGTGCATCCCGTCCGCCCCCTGCGCTCTTTCCGGCCCCTGCTCACCGTGCGCCCCGCCCGGAGGGCGACCCGTACTCACGGCAGCTCCCCGAACGTCAGCCTCGTCACCCACTTCGTGTTGTGCACCCCCGGGTTGGCCGGGACTATGACCCGCGCCGGATACCCGTGGTCCCGCGACAGCACCGCGCCGTTGACGTGCAACGCCAGCAACGACCGCGGGTCCCGTACCTGGTTGGCCCGCAGCGACGCCGCCCGGAACGCGCCCCTCGGCTGCGCCGACTCCGCGAACACCCCGTCCCCCTCCCCCGCCTCCACCAGCGCGGCCAGGTCCGCGAGGCGCACCCCGCGCCACAGCTGGTCGTCCGTCGACCAGCCCTCGACGCACGCGATCGGCAGCGAGGCCGTGTGCTGCGGCAGTGCCAGCAGCTCCGCCCGGCTGAACACCGCGCGGCGGCCGTTCCCGGCGCGTACGACCAGGCGCCAGCGGTCGCCGAGGTCGGCCGGTTCGATGCCGACGGCCGCGGCGGTCTTGTTGACCTGGAAGCCGTTCGGTCCGTCCCCCGGGTTGCCGCCGCCGTGCGGCGCGAGGAGCGCGGTGCGGCGCAGCGGGCCGCCGATGCTCTGCCCGGCGGTGACCGCGGCCAGCCCCAGCGAACCGGCGCCGACCAGCGCGGCGGCGCCGCGCCGGGTGATCGTCGGCGGCGCGGGGTCGGTGGCGCGCAGGTCGTCCATGCCGCGGTCGCGCAGTCCGCGGCGCAGCTTGCCGACGCGGGTGGCGAGATGGACGACGAGGGCGGCGAGGAACACCCACGCGCCGTAGAAGTGGAGGGTGTAGAAGGAGCCCGGGAAGACGTAGAAGAGCTGCATGTTGAGGATGCCGGTGGCGAACTCGAAGAGCCCGCTGCCGACGAGCAGCAGCGTCGAGCCGCGCTCCAGCGCGTGCCGGGCCGAGTGCAGCGGCGGCCAGACGAAGAGGCGGGGGAGCACCGACCAGAGCTTGGCCAGCAGGACGGGGACGAGGGCGACGCCGAGGGTGACGTGGACGCCCTGGTTGAGGCGGTAGAGCCAGTGCGGGTCGGTCGGCCAGGAGAAGAGGTAGAAGCCGAGGAGGCCCTTGGTGGCGGTGCGGTCGTTGCCGGGGAGGTCGGGGTTGTAGGCGGCGTACGACAGCAGGCCGGTCAGCAGCAGCAGGGGGAGGCCGACGAGCAGGACGGTGCCCAGGAGTGCGGTGAACCACGGGCCGCGCAGCGGGCTGCGCCAGAAGGCGGGGCGGAACGGGCCGGGCGGTGGAGGCAGGGCGGGCCCGGGACCGGCGGCGGGGCCGGGACCGGGGTCGGCGGCGGGGCCGGGACCGGGGTCGGCGTCGGGGCCGGGGTCCGAGCGGGGGGCCGGCGGGCGTACGGCGGACATGTGTCGACCGTATGCCGACGAAAGGCCCGTACCACCGCACCGACTCCTGACGAAAGCATGACGTCACCGCGCGCTCCCGCCGCAAGCGCGCCGACGCTGCCTAGCGTGGCGACGTGACCGCCTCACCCACCCGGCCGCCGGGCGCCGGAACGAAGACAGAGACAGACACCGGTACCGGGCCCGTGCCCGGCGCCGGCCCGGAAGCCGCGACCGCGGGCGCCCCGCCGCCGCCGGCGGAGG
>NZ_BAAAPF010000608.1:0-1793 GCF_039531005.1 Streptomyces synnematoformans | reverse complement strand
AACGAATCACTCAAACCGGCATAGCTCCAGCAGCTTGACAGCCATAGGAGCATCCGCAGGACCGTGGCTGAGCCTTTTCGAGCTTGTTCCGCTGCGACGGACCCACGCTCTCGCTCTGCGCGATGAGCCTGGTGGGCATGGTCAGGAGAGCGGCGGCGGTGACGCCGAGGGCGGTGGTGGCGATGCGCAATGGTGTGAAATGCCCTCTTGGTGCTGGACGGTGGGTGGGCGGTTCGGGTCTTCGGGCCCGGTTGGGGTCGTAGGGGTGGGTGTCAGTGCCCGAGGTGGTGCAGGCAGTCCTCGAACGTCGCGTGCGTGGCGTCCGCGGGGCCGGCGTGGCGGTTGTACCAGGCGGTGTCCAGGCGGGTCTCGTGCTGCTGGTGGCCTTTCCGGCAGCGCAGCAGACCTGGTCACGGGTGGACAGGATCAGCCAGTCCCCGGTACGCGCCGCACTCGGAGCAGGCGATCAGTTCGCCGTGGACGACGAGCGGCTGCTTCCAGGGCATCATCCGGCCGTTGAGCTGGTCGTGGCTGGGCAATTGCGGTTCCGACGGAACGGAGTCGTCCCCCGCACTGGCTGGCGCGGCGTGCTCCGGCTCGGCCCGCATCCGCTCGACCTGCGGCGGTCGAGCCTTCGCTTCGGCGGCTGCTCACTAGGACCTGGTGGTTCCGCTGTCGGAGCGTGCCGTACGTGCTGCTCGCGGCGGAGACGGCCGCGGCGTGGGTGACGAGTTCCGCCGGGCGTTCGTGGCGGGTTCTGGCGTTTCCAGGGGCAGGTCTGTCGTGCGGCGCAGCCGCCATACGAGAACGTCGCTGACGGAATCCGCGGTGCCCAGTTCACGGCGTCGGGCGACTCGGGCCAGCAGGGCGGCCGGTCGTGGCCGGCACGTTGGGCGTCGGCGGGGGTCGCCGCGGGGGCGTACCAGCCGGGTTCGCTGAGGATCTGCTCGGCCGGTTCCGGCGGCGCCTCGCGTAGCTGGCCGGCGTGGCGCTGCTCCCGCGGTCGTGGAAGACGCCGGCCGCGCTGTGCCGGAGTCGCCAGCGGTGCAGGGGCGGCGGCTCGGTAGGCGGCGCGCAGGTGTGCGGCAGTCTGGCGGGCGGCGGCGGCCCTCCGCGCGTGGCCCGGTCAAGGGGTCGTGGGTTCAAATCCCGCCGTCCCGACGGTGTGAAAGAGGCCCTTTGAGTGGGGAGAATCCCAGGTCAGAGGGCCTTTTGCGATTCATTGACACACCGTCAATCTGACGCTACGGCAGACCCTCGTCAGCCATGGGAGGCCGGTGCGCCGGAGGCCGTGGCGGCGGAGGTGCTCGTAGCCGAGCTTGGTGGCCACGTCGTCCCGGTGGGTGGCGTCCCGCAGCACGGCGGTGGTGATCCGGCCGCGGGGTCCGGTGAACAGCCGGGTATCGGGATCGGAGGCGCTGGGCCACCATGGGTCACACTTCCTCGATCAGCGGGACGCGTCCGGCCGTCTTTCCTTTGGTGCCCTTGTCGATCAGTCCGCCCGGGGCGGGAGTGGTCGTCACGGCCCTGTCGTACTACTGGGTGTGGCACGGTTCGATGTCGAACCTGCACAACGTGATCGTCGGCATGCGGACGCGGTACGGCAAGCCGGTCGTCCTGTGGTCCGGCAGGATCAACCCGAACGTGAGGTGGACGCCGTAGCACTGCTGTACCGAAGCGGACGGACACGGGTCCGCGGCGGTCGGCCCTACTCGGCGCGGAGGTCGAGCCAGTCGATCTCGTGCGCGGAGAGGCGTACGCCCAGCCCCGGGAGGGAGGTGCGGGTCTCTGCG
>NZ_BAAAPF010000607.1:0-1804 GCF_039531005.1 Streptomyces synnematoformans | reverse complement strand
CACCGCCGTAGCCGCGACCGCGGAGCACGCCGCGGCGGCGATCTCGTGCCGCAGCCGGCGCCGCGGCGGCGCGCCGGTCACGCGTTCCTCTTTCTCCGCGCGCTCGCCAGCAGCCCGATGCCGGCGCCCGCCGCCAGGCCCACGCCCAGCAGCGCCCACACCGCCGTGCCCGTGCCGTCGTCGTCGTCCGACGACTCCTCGTCCGCCGCCGCGGCGCCCGTCGCCGGCTTCTCCGCGGTCGGCCGCGGGCCGGTGGCGTTGAGGCGGGCAACCAGGTCCGTGTCGCCGGCGAAGGCGCCCGGGTCGGCGCCGACCGCGTCCGCGGCGAGGACCAGGGTGGCCAGGGCCGCCGGGTTGTCCTTCGTCCACGGCAGGGTGCCCTTGTCGCGCTCCAGCCAGCCGTACGGCTCGCGGGCCGCGCTGCGGTGGCCGCCCGCGGCCAGCGCGATGGCGGCGACGGCGGTCGCGTTGTGGTCGGGGCCGTCACCGGTCAAGGCCGGGAGGTGCCCGTCGCCGGCCGCGAGCTTCCGCGCCAGGTACGCCGCGCCCGCCTCCGACGCCTGTGCCGGGGACGGGTCCTCGGCACAGGCGCCCGCGTCGTCGACGGGCGTGTCCTCGCCGGCCGCGGCGCCCTTCTCCGCCGGGCCGGGCGCGAGGCCGTGGCCCGTGCCGGCGAGGACGGCGGCGGCGGTGGCGTAGTCGTTCGGGAACAGCGCGCCGTCGTCCTCCGGCTGGTACGCGTACGCCCCCTGCTCGGCCTTCTTCGCGTCGCAGCCGAGCTGCAGCGCGGCCAGCGCGTCGTACGGGCTGCCGCCGCCCGCCGTCGTCTTCCCCGGCCGCTCGCCGACCGCGGCGAGGCCGCCGACGACGACGGCGGTGGAGTTGGCGTCGGTGGGGCCGCCGGGGTTGAAGCCCCAGCCGCCGTCGTCGTTCTGGATCTTCTTCAGCCAGGTCACGGCCTTGCCGACGGCCGCGCGCTCGCCGCCCGCCGCGCTCAGCGCCTGGACCGCGGCGGCCGTGGCGTTGGTGTCCTCGGTGGCCGGGTCGCAGGGCTTCGCGACGTCGGCGCGGTACGCGGCGAAGCCGCCGTCCGCGCACTGCTGGCCGGTGAGGAAGCCGACCGCCGCGGGGGCCGGGCGGAGGTGCTGGGTGCGCTGGGCGAGGAGGGCCAGCGACTGCCGCCAGACGCCGTCGAACTCGGGGTCCGCGGTGCCGTACAGGCCCTCGGGGAGCTTCTTCTTCTGCACGGGCGCGGTCTGCGGCGCCGTCTGCGGCGCCGTCTGCACGGCGGCGGCCGCGGCGGCCGCCGTCGCCGGGCCGGCGAGGGTCAGGGGCAGCAGCAGGGTGGCGGCGAGCGCCGCGGGCGGGGCGCGGGCGGCGCCGGTCCGGCCTATCGGAGCCATGGCGGAGCGGGGGCCTTTCGTGAGGTGCGGCCGGCACAGCCGGCCGCGGCCGCCCGTCCGCGCCTGGGGGCGCGCCGGGGGTGCCGGGCTCAGCTCCGCATACCGCGACGGACGGGGCCGGTCCGGCGTCGGTGCCGGGCGGGTGCCCATGAGCCTGTCGCGCTCCGGGGGTGCTCCGGCTCGTACGGCCGCGGGGGCCGGACTCACGGTTGCGGGTCAGCGCCGGATTCGCACCGGCTTCTCCCACGGGGCGCGGTTGAAGTTGTCGCCGTTCACCTTACCGTCCCGTACCGGCACCGGGTCAGCGCCGTCCAGGCCACGCGCGGGCGCCTGACGAGGCAGGTTCCGCCCGGTCCCGTACGGACCGCCGCCCCGGGCCCCGTACGGACCGCGCCGCCCCG
>NZ_BAAAPF010000606.1:1015-1816 GCF_039531005.1 Streptomyces synnematoformans | reverse complement strand
GCTGCCACCGCGTCCCGGGCGGTCCGCGCCCGGGCCGCCCGCGCTGACAGCGGTCATCGCATGTCCCCGCGTAGCAGGTCCCGTACGGAGGCGACGTGCCCGTGCACCGCCGCGGCGGCCGTGTCGGCGCTGCCGCTGCGCAGCGCCGAGAGGATCTCGGCGTGCTCGGTCAGCGAGCGGTGCATGCGGCCGGGCTGGGCGTTCATGAGCGCGACGCCCATACGGAGCTGGCGGTCGCGGAGTTGGTCGTAGAGACGGACGAGGATGTCGTTGCCGGCGTTGCGGACGATCGTCGCGTGAAAGCAGCGGTCGGTGGCCGCGGCGGCGGCGCGGTCGTCGGCCTCGACGTGCCGGCGCTGCTCCGCCAGCAGCTCTTCGAGCCGGGTGAGCAGCGGCGCGGGCGCGGGTACGGACCGGCGGGCGGCGTGCTCCTCGACGAGCAACCGGGTCTCGACGACGTCGGCGATCTCCTGCGCGGAGACCGGCAGCACGAAGGCGCCCTTTTTCGGGTACAGCTCCAGCAGCCCCTCGGCCTGCAGCCGCAGCAGCGCCTCGCGCACGGGCGTGCGGGAGACCCCGACCGCCTCGGCCAGCTCGCCCTCGGTGAGCATCGTGCCGCCTTCGTAACGCCGTTCCAGCACGCCTTGCTTGACGTGGGCGTAGACGCGGTCGGCGGCGGGGGCGGACTTGGCCGCGGCGGCGGGGCTCGGAGGCATGCGCACAGCATAGATACAACACGTATGCGTACGTCGCCGCCGTCCGCGATACGGACAGGGGGTGCCGGGAGGCGCCAGGGGACGC
>NZ_BAAAPF010000606.1:0-916 GCF_039531005.1 Streptomyces synnematoformans | reverse complement strand
ACGGGGGACGCCGGGGGACGCCGGGGGACGCCGGGGGACGCCGGGGGACGCCGGGGGACGCCGGGGCGAACGCCGACGCCCCCGGCGCCGTCCGCAGACGGGCCGGGGGCGTGCGGGTACCGCGTGCTGCGCGCGTCAGCCCCAGGTGAGCAGGCGCTTCGGCCGCTCCAGGACCGCCGCGATGTCCGCGAGCACCTTCGAGCCCAACTCCCCGTCGACCAGCCGGTGGTCGAAGGAGAGCGCGAGCGTCGTCACGTGCCGCGGCTTGACCTTGCCCTTGTGCACCCACGGCTGCAGCTTGATCGCGCCGAAGGCGAGGATCGCCGGCTCGCCGGGGTTGAGGATCGGCGTGCCGGTGTCGATGCCGAAGACGCCGATGTTGGTGATCGTCACCGTGCCGCCCTGCATCGCCTCGGGCGTCGTCCTGCCCTCGCGGGCGGTGCCCACCAGGTCGGCCAGCTCCGTGGCCAGTTCGGGGAGCGTCCGCGCGTCCGCGTCCTTGATGTTCGGCACGATCAGGCCGCGCGGGGTGGCGGCGGCGATGCCGAGGTTCACGTAGTGCCTGCGGACGATCTCCTGACGGTCCTCGTCCCAGGCCGAGTTCACCTCGGGGTTGCGCCGGATCGCGAGCAGCAGGGCCTTCGCGACCACGAGCAGCGGGTTGATCCGCAACCCGGCGAGGTCGGGGTCCTCCTTCAGCTCCTGCACGAGCTTCATCGTGCGGGTGACGTCGACGGTGACGAACTCCGTAACGTGCGGCGCGGTGAAGGCGCTGGTGACCATCGCCTGGGCGGTGGCCTTGCGGACGCCCTTGATGGGGATCCGGGTCTCGCGGGCGCCGGCCGCGGGCTGCGCGGGCGAGGGCTGCGCGGGCGAGGGCTGCGCGGGCGAGGGCTGCGCGGGCGAGGGCTGCGCG
>NZ_BAAAPF010000605.1:0-1855 GCF_039531005.1 Streptomyces synnematoformans | reverse complement strand
CCCGGCGCAGCCCGCACCGGCGGCACCGGCGGGCGCGGCGCCGCCGGTGCCGCAGTAGGGGGTGCGGCCGGGGGCGCCGTTACAGGTACAGGCCCGTGGAGTCCTCGGTGCCCTCCAGCCGCTCCGAGGCCACCGCGTGCAGGTCGCGCTCGCGCAGCAGCACGTAGCCCACGCCCCGCACCTCGACCTCGCCGCGGTCCTCCGGGTCGAACAGCACCCGGTCGCCCGGCTCGACCGTCCGGACGTTCTGCCCGATGGCCACCACCTCCGCCCAGGTCAGCCGGCGGCCCACGGCCGCGGTCGCGGGGATGACGATGCCGCCGCTGGACCGGCGCTCGCCCTCCGCGGCGTCGGTGCGGACGAGTACCCGGTCGTGGAGCATCCGGATGGGCAGCTTGTCGTGGGGCGTATTCACGTACCCGACGGTACCCGCGTCGTCAGCGGCCCCGACGCCTGCCCCGGGTCTTCTTCGGCCGCCGCGACCCCACGGCGAGCAGCCCGGCCACGGCCACGGCGGCGACCGCGACCGGCACGATCCGCTCCAGCCGGGGGGCGCCGTCGGGGGCGACGAGCACGCCGCGGGCACTGGTCACGGCCCGGTTCGCGACCACGAACGCCTGCCCCGCGGTGCGGTCCACCGCGCCCTTCGTCCGCGCCTTCGCCTCGCCCACCAGGGTCGAGGGGCTCACCCGCAGCGAGATCTCGTCGAGCGTCGCGGCGAGATCCTGCCGCCGGCGGGCGATGTCCGCCTCGATCTGCGCGGGAGTCCTGCCGTCCGACACCGCGGTGCCTCCGTCCTCGCTCCGTCTGTTGGGCGACCTGCTGGTCGACAGTCTGTCAGCCGTTACGCTCGGGTGCGACATCCGCCCCGCACCGAGGAGTAGGGAAAGCACACCATGAGCGAGCGACTGCAGCCCGGCGACACCGCCCCCGACTTCACCCTCCCGGACGCGGACGGCAAGGACGTGTCGCTCGCCGACCACCGCGGCCGCAAGGTCGTCGTCTACTTCTACCCGGCCGCGCTCACCCCCGGCTGCACCAAGCAGGCGTGCGACTTCACCGACAACCTCGACGTGCTCGCCGCCGCCGGCTACGACGTCATCGGCGTCTCGCCGGACAAGCCCGCGAAGCTGGCGAAGTTCCGGGAGAAGGAGTCCCTGCGGGTGACCCTCGTGGGCGACCCCGACAAGGCGGTGCTGGAGGCGTACGGGGCCTTCGGCGAGAAGAAGCTCTACGGAAAGACGGTGACCGGCGTCATCCGCTCCACCGTCGTCGTGGACGAGAAGGGCACCGTCGAACGGGCGCTCTACAACGTCAAGGCCACCGGTCACGTCGCGAAGCTCCTCAAGGACCTCGACATCAGCCCGTCCCCGTCCGCGTGAGGTAGCCGGAGACCACCAGGTTGCCCGTGTAGGACCTCTCTTCCGGCTCGTACGCGCCGCCGCAGGTGAGCAGGCGGATCTCGGCCCGGCCGCGCTTGTGCTGCCCGTAGACGCGCTGGGCGTCGAAGTCGTCCTTGGCGACGGTCTCCACCCGCTCCACGGTGAACACGGCGGTGCGCCCGTCCGCGCGCGTCACCGTGACCTCCTCGCCGGGCCGCACGTCGCCCAGCCGGTAGAACACCGCCGGTTTGGCGCGGGTGTCCATGTGCCCGACGAAGACCGCGACGCCGGCGGCGCCCGGCCGCGCGCCGCCGCGGTACCAGCCGATCTCGTTCGCGTTGCCGAACGGCGGCGCCTCGACCGCGCCGTCCCCGTCCAGCCCGCGGCTGACGACCGGACCCTCGATCCCCACCGACGGCACCGCGACGCCCGCTGCCCGGCTCGGCGGCCGGTTCGGCGCCCGCGGGCGTCGC
>NZ_BAAAPF010000604.1:0-1863 GCF_039531005.1 Streptomyces synnematoformans | reverse complement strand
GGCCCCGACGGCATCGCCGCCCTGGCGGCGCAGCTGCGCGGCGGCGGTGCACGACGGAAGCCCGGCGGGGGCCCAGCGGGTGAGGGCGGCAGCCCCGGCACGTGAGCGCCGCGCCCGGCGGTGAGCACCCCCGGCGCGGTGATGCTGCTGGGCGACGGGCCGCCGTGAAGCGGCCCGCCGCCCGCAGGCCGTCCGCCCGCGGGCCGTCCGTCAGCGGACCTTCAGGGCGTCCAGCAGCATCGGCAGCGAGGCGTGCAGCTCCCGCTCCCAGTACTCCCAGCGGTGCGTGCCGGCACCGTAGAAGTGGGTGGTCACCTTCTTGGCGCCGGCCCTCTTGAGTGCCGCGGCCAGGGCGTGGTTCTGGCGGTTGAAGTCCGCCTCCAGGGCGCTCGTGGCGTCCGGCGGGTCGAAGGGCCCCGCGGTGCCGTCGCCGCAGGAGAGGTAGAGCGGCGTCGACTTCAGCCTCTTCGCCAGGTGGTACGGGTCGTGGGCGGCCCAGATGCGGCGCTGGGCGACCGGGTCGCCCCAGACGCGGCGCGGGTCGTCGCCCCGGCCGGCGAAGAAGCCCATGATGCGGTCGACGGACTCGTCGTCGAGCAGCGGGTGCGCGGCGCCCGAGTAGGAGGCGGCGGCACGGAACATGCCGCGGTGCCGGGCGGCGTACATGAGCGCGCCCTGGCCGCCCATCGACAGGCCCGCGACGACGCGGTTGCCGCTCGCCCCCCAGTCGCGCTCCAGCAGCCGGCGCAGCTCGCGGGTGTGGAAGGTCTCCCACGCCGGGTCGCCGCCGGCGCCGAAGTTCCACCAGTCGCTGTACCAGCCGTTCCAGCCGGCCTCGGGCATGACGACGAGCACGTCGCGCAGGCTGTCGGTCTCCTCGACGTCGGTCGCGGAGATCCACGACGTGTAGTCGCCGCAGCAGCCGTGGAGCAGCCACAGGGTGGGCCAGTGCTGCGCGGGGTCGTCCGGGTCCCAGCCGTCGGGGGTGAGCAGGCGTACGGGGACCGTGCGGCCGCCGAGGGACGGGGAGCGTACCGACAGGTCGACCAGGCGGTCGCCGGCCCGGGTGACGCCGACGACCTCGGCCCCTCCCCCGCGGCCGCCCGCCGCGGCGGCTTCCGGCGCCGCCGAGGCGAGCGACGGGGCGGCGGGGACGAGGGCGAGGAGCAGGGCGGAGAGAACGAGCAGCACGCGGTTTCTCACGGTCGGAACTGCTGTCATGGCGGCTCCCGTCGGTGGTGGGTCGCTGGCCGTGCGGGTTCGGACGTGTCTGTTCTGGGCTCTCCGGTCAGCGCCGGTCCGGCAGGATCAGCAGCGCGTCGCCGACCGGCCGCTCCCCCGCCCCGTCGGACGGATCGTTGATCACCTGGTCGCCGACCGCCATCGTGGTCGACCCGCCGCCGTCGAGGTTCACGGCGTCGCGCAGGCCGAGCGCGCGGGCGACGTCGGCGCTCTCGGGGATGCTCAGGCCGAGCGAGTCCGTGGCGCGGCCGTCGGCGGTGACGAGGACGGTGCGGCCGGCGGCGTCCACGCCGGCGAGGGTACGCGGATTGCGCTTGTGCATCCAGCCGTAGTAGAAGCTCGGGTTGCCCGGCTGGAGCATGCCGTCGGCGGCGGGCGTGACGTGCGTGCGCCCGTCGCGGACGAGTTCGGGGCCGCCGTTCACGACCGCCGTGCCGGGCGGGGTGGCGACCGGGCGCCCGCGGTCGTCGCGCAGCCCGTGGCGTACGCGCAGCCGCTCGCCGGTGCGCGCGAGGCCGAGCAGGCGGCCGGCGTGCTCGCCGGTGGCGAGGACGGAGCCGCCGCCGGCGGGCAGCGGGCCGCCGGGCGGCGGACGCACCTCGACGACGCGCCCGCGGGCGT
>NZ_BAAAPF010000603.1:0-1910 GCF_039531005.1 Streptomyces synnematoformans | reverse complement strand
CCGCCGTGGCCAAGCCGCCTTTTACGCATCTGCATGTGCACACGCAGTATTCGCTGCTGGATGGGGCGGCGCGGTTGAAGGACATGTTCGCGGCGTGTCGTGAGATGGGGATGTCGCATATCGCGATGACGGATCACGGGAACCTGCACGGGGCGTATGACTTCTTTGCGCAGGCGACGGCGGCGGGGGTGACGCCGATCATCGGGATCGAGGCGTATGTGGCGCCGGAGTCGCGGCGGAACAAGCGGAAGGTGCAGTGGGGGCAGCCGCATCAGAAGCGGGATGATGTGTCGGGTTCGGGTGGGTATACGCATAAGACGATCTGGGCGTCGTCTCGTACGGGTCTGCATAATTTGTTCCGGTTGTCGTCGGATGCGTACAAGGAGGGGTGGCTGCAGAAGTGGCCGCGGATGGACAAGGAGGTGATCGCCGAGCATGCGGAGGGGTTGATCGCTTCGACGGGGTGTCCGTCGGGTGAGGTGCAGACGCGGTTGCGGCTGGGGCAGTTCGACGAGGCGCTGGCGGCGGCTGCGGGGTATCAGGAGGTCTTCGGGAAGCAGCGGTATTTCCTGGAGTTGATGGATCACGGGATCGAGATCGAGCGGCGGGTGCGGGACGGGCTGCTGGAGATCGGGCGGAAGCTGGGGATTCCGCCGCTGGTGACGAACGACTCGCATTACACGTATGCGCAGGAGGCGGGGGCGCATGATGCGCTGCTGTGTATTCAGACGGGGAAGAATCTGTCGGATCCGGACCGGTTCCGGTTCGACGGGACGGGTTATTACCTGAAGTCGACCGAGGAGATGTATGCGGTCGATTCGTCGGATGCGTGGCAGGAGGGGTGTGCGAACACGCTGCTGGTGGCGGAGCAGATCGACACCGCCGGGTGGTTCGAGAAGCGGGACCTGATGCCCCGGTTCGAGGTCCCCGACGGCTACACCGAAGTCACCTGGTTCCAGGAGGAGGTCCGCCGCGGCATGGCCCGCCGCTACCCCGGCGGCGTCCCCGAGGACCGCCAGAAGCAGGCGGAGTACGAGATGGACGTCATCATCCAGATGGGGTTCCCGGGGTACTTCCTGGTGGTCGCGGACTTCATCATGTGGGCGAAGAACAACGGGATCGCGGTGGGGCCGGGGCGTGGTTCTGCGGCGGGTTCGATCGTGTCGTACGCGATGGGGATCACGGACCTGGATCCGATCGAGCACGGGCTGATCTTCGAGCGGTTCCTGAATCCGGAGCGGGTGTCGATGCCGGATGTGGACATCGACTTCGACGAGCGCAGGCGGGCGGAGGTGATCCGTTACGTCACGGAGAAATACGGTGCGGACAAGGTCGCGATGATCGGCACGTACGGGACGATCAAGGCGAAGAACGCGATCAAGGACTCCGCCCGGGTGCTGGGCTACCCGTACGCCATGGGCGACCGCATCACCAAGGCCATGCCCGCGGACGTCGGCGGCCACGGCATCGACCTCGCGGGGATCACCGACCCCGCGCACCCCCGGCACGCCGAGGCCGGCGAGGTCAGGTCGATGTACGAGAACGAGCCGGACGTGAAGAAGGTGATCGACACCGCGCGGGGCGTGGAGGGCCTGGTGCGGCAGATGGGCGTGCACGCCGCGGGTGTGATCATGTCCAGCGAGCCGATCGTGGACCACGTCCCGGTCTGGGTGCGGCACACCGACCAGGTGACGATCACGCAGTGGGACTACCCCACGTGCGAGTCGCTGGGCCTGCTGAAGATGGACTTCCTGGGCCTGCGGAACCTCACCATCATGGACGACGCCGTCAAGATGGTGAAGCAGAACAAGGGCAGGGACATCGACCTGCTCTCGCTGCCCCTCGACGACCCCACGACCTTCGAACTGCTGGGCCGCGGCGACACCCTCGGCGTCTTCCAGTTCGACGGC
>NZ_BAAAPF010000602.1:1162-1912 GCF_039531005.1 Streptomyces synnematoformans | reverse complement strand
CGCCGCCCCCGCCGCCCCCGCCGCCGGCGGCCCAGGCCCGCCCCCGGCCGCGCCGCAGCAGCCCGGCCCGCCGCCGGCGGGCGCGCAGCCCGGGAAGATCAACCTGGACAAGGGCCGGGTCAACCTGCAGAAGAACCAGACGGTCTCGCTGGTCAAGGGCGGCCAGCCGGTGCTGACCACCGTCAAGATGGGCCTGGGCTGGGAGCCCGCCTTCGGCGGCGGCCGCCGCCGCGCCAAGTCCATCGACCTGGACGCCTCCGTCATCGCGTACGGCCCCCAGCGCAACAAGATCGACAACTGCTTCTTCGGCAAGCTGCAGATCCTCAACGGCGCCATCCAGCACTCCGGCGACAACCTCACCGGCGAGGGCAGCGGCGACGACGAGGTCATCACCGTCCACCTCGGCGGCCTGCCGCCCGACGTCACCGGCCTGGTCTTCACGGTGAACTCCTTCTCCGGACAGAAGTTCACCGACGTCGCCAAGGCGTACTGCCGCCTGCTCGACGGCCAGACCGGCGAGGAGATGGTCCGCTTCGACCTCACCCACTCCGAGCCCCGCACCGGCGTGCTGATGGCAAAATTCATCAAGCAGTTCAGCGGCGAGTGGGAGATGACCGCCCTCGGCGAGTACGTCGACTCGCGCACCGTGAAGGGCATGGTCAAGCCCGCCGCGGCGGCGCTGTAGCCGCCGCCCGCGACGTGTGACGGGGGGGGGGCCCGGCCGGCTCCGCCGCTCAGAACTCGTCGTCG
>NZ_BAAAPF010000602.1:0-1152 GCF_039531005.1 Streptomyces synnematoformans | reverse complement strand
CAGGGGGGGGGGCGCCGGGCCCGCGACCGCCGCCCCGCCGCCGTCGTGTGCGTCCCGCCCTACGACAGGTCGCGGACCCGGACGTTGCGGAACTCCAGCACCGACTCCGCGTCGTGGTTCTGCAGGCCGACGTAGCCCTCGGCGAACTGCCGGCCGCTGGTGCCCGGGTCGTCCGGGCGGCCCGGGAAGGGCAGGCCGGGCTTGTTCTCGAACTCGTTGATGACCTCGCCGTTGCGGATCACCGTGTAGTGCTGCCCGACCACCCGGATCTCCAGGTCGTTCCACTCGCCCTTGTCCGCCGGCTTCGCGGCCGCCAGGTCGAGGTCGGCGAAGCCGTAGACCGAGCCGGTCTTGCGCGGGTCGTTGCCGGAGGTCTCCGCCGAGTCGTTGATCTGGATCTCGTGCCCGCAGTTGACGGCCACCCACGCCGGGTCGGTGGTCCGGCACTCGGGGTTGGCCGCCGGGTCGACGCCCGGGAAGCGGACGAGGACGCCGCTGTTGGAGCGCCTGTCGTCCGCCCGCTCGTCGCGGAACTGCAGCCGCAGCGAGAAGTCGCCGAACTGCTCCTTCTCGTACCACAGCATGCCGAGCCCGCCGCCCGCCGGCTCCGGCCCGGTGGCCATGGAGCCGTCGTCGTTCAGCTCGAAGCCGCGCCCGCCGACGTAGCCCCAGTCGTCGAACGACTCCCGGCTGCCGTCGAAGATCACGTCGTACGGCGCGGGCCCGTGCGGCCCGCCGATGCCGGACTTCGCCGCGGTCACGAGCAGCCGCGCGTACTCCCACGGGCTGATCACGTCGGCGCGCATCAGGGAGCGCGACACCTTCTCGGTGTGCACGACGAACGCGCCCCTGCTCTGCCACGCGCGCTCGTCGTCGATGAGGTCGTTGACCGTGCAGCCGCCGCCGGCGGTGCGGTTCTGCACCCGGCTGTCGTCGTCCAGGAAGCGGACCGTCGGGCGGGCGTCGGGGGCTGCGCAGGTCCTGTCGCCGGCGGCGCCGGCCAGGGACTCGTCGGCGGTCGCGGTCGGGGCGAGCAGTCCGCCGGCGAGGGTGGCGGCGGCCAGGGCGGTGCCGGCGAGCGGAAGGCTCGTACGACGCATGGTGTGGCTCCTCGGGTGGTGTCGTCGGGCGTCGGTTCAAGGGTCCGTGGGG
>NZ_BAAAPF010000601.1:0-1916 GCF_039531005.1 Streptomyces synnematoformans | reverse complement strand
CCTCGCGCACCCGCTGCTGGGCGACTCCGAGGGCGACGGGCCCGCCGGCGGCCCCCGTGCGCGCCGGGACCCCGGCGAGGGGGCCGCGCCGCACCCCGAGGCCGAACGCGCCTGGCGGGTACGGGTCCGCGCCCCCGACGCGGCCGCCCCCGCGATCCACGTCGCCGGCGGGACGGTCCTCGTCCACGGCGGCGACGAGGGCGGCGTGCGGGCCCTCGACCCGCGTACGGGCGACGAGTTGTGGCGGCGCCGCTGGGGTTCGGGCGCGGACGGCGAGTTCGCCGCCGGAGACGGCACGGCGTACCTGGTCGGCCCGGACGGGGCCGAGAAACAGCGGGTGCGGGCCCTCGACCCCGCCTCGGGCGGCGAACGCTGGACGCACCGGCGGGAGTTCGGGTTCGTGCACGCCGTGGCCGCCGCCGACGGGCTCACCTACGTCGGGGCCGACGGCGTCGTCGCCCTCGACACCCGCGGCGGCGGGCGGCGCTGGACCGCGGAGACGACGGCCTTCTCCTTCACCACCGGCTCCGGGTTCGTGCTCGCCGCCGACGGCGAGTCGGTCACCGCCCTCGACGCCGCCGGCGGCGACCGGCGCTGGCGGCACCCGGCCGAGGACACCACCGCCGTCCTCGCCTCGGACGGCCTCGCCTTCGTCTGCGACGCGTACCTCCGCCTCGTCGCCCTCGCCGCCGAGGACCGCACGGTCGTCTGGGAGCAGCGGATGACGTATCCCAGCACCGTCCACGCCGCCGGCGGCGGCCTGCTCTACGTCAGCGAGCCGAACGGCCACCTCCGCGCGCTGCGCGCGGACACCGGCGACCTCGCCTGGTCGCGGTCGAGCACCCGGTTCCTCGGCCTCGCCGGCGGTGCGGTCCACGTCTGGGCCGGCGGTTCGGGGGGCGGGGCCGGCAACGGCACCGCGGCCTCCGGCCGGCGGCTGTACGCTCTGGATCCGGCCGACGGCGGCGTGTTGTGGACGTACGCCGGCGCCGAGCCCGCCGGCGGCCGCACCGCACACGCCGCCGGACTGGTGTTCGCCGGTCTGGCGAACGGGTACGTAGAAGCCCTCAGACCCCCCACCGCACGTCGGCCGAACGGAGGCACGAGTGGAGCCCCTTGAGCACGACGACCCCCGCTCGCTGGGAGGGCACCGCATCCTGGCGCGCCTCGGCAGCGGCGCCACGGCCGTCGTCTACCTCGGCCGCTCCCGCGGCGGCCGGCTGGTGGCCGTGAAGGTCGTGCACGCCGAGCGGGCGCGCCGGCCGGAGGCCCGGGACCACTTCATGCGCGAGGTGGCCGCCACCGCCGCCGTGGGCGGGGTGCACAGCCCGCCGGTCGTCGGCGCGGACCCCGGCGGCCGGGTGCCGTGGATGGCGACGGAGTTCGTGCCGTCCGTCCCGCTGCACGAGGCGGTGGAGCGGTTCGGCCCGCTGCCCGGCCCCTCGGTCCGCCGGCTGGCCGCCGGGCTCGCGGAGGCGCTGGTCGCGGTGCACCGCGCCGGGGTCGTACACCGGGACGTCAAGCCGGCCAACGTGCTGCTCACCGCCGACGGGCCCAAGCTCGTCGACTTCGGCATCGCCGCCGCCGCACAGCCCGCGGCTCTCGCGGGCACGCCCGGCTTCATGTCGCCCGAGCAGGTCGCCGGCGCCCCGGCCGGGCCGGCGTCCGACGTGTACTCGCTGGGCTCGACGCTCGCGTACGCCTACGCCCGCGCCGGGACCGGGGACGACGCGCCCCCCGGCTCCGACCCCGACCCCGACGACGCCGCCCTGCGCACGCTCATCGCCGACTGCCGCCGCCTTGATCCCGCCGAACGCCCGACGCCCGCGGAGCTCGGCGAACGCCTCGCCCGTGACCCCGGGCCGGCCTCACCGCCCGCCACCTGATCACCCAACACGGCACACGCCACCTCCTGC
>NZ_BAAAPF010000600.1:0-1917 GCF_039531005.1 Streptomyces synnematoformans | reverse complement strand
CCGCCGACAGCCCCGCGGCGGCCTCCGCGACGCGGCAGGCGGCGTACGCCGCGGCGGCCGCGGAGTACGGCGTGCCGGAGAGCGTGCTGCTCGGCGTGTCGTACCTGGAGTCCCGCTGGGACACCCACAAGGGTGAGCCGAGCACCGACGGCGGCTTCGGCCCCATGCACCTGACCGACGCGCCCACCGTGCTCGCCGAAGACCACCACGGCGGCACCGCAGAGGACCCCCGCGGCGACACCGAGCGGCCCGTCGGCGAGGAGGAGTTCGGCCCGGCGCTCACCACGCTGTACGAGGCCGCCGAGCTGACCGGCACCGACGCGGCGACGCTGCGCGCGAAGCCGGCCGAGAACATCGCCGGCGGCGCCGCGCTGCTGGCCGCGTACCAGGAGGACCTGGGCGCGCCGGCGTCGGCCGACCCCGCCGACTGGTACGGCGCGGTCGCGAAGTACGCGGGCGCCGCGTACGAGCAGGACGCGGCCACGTTCGCCGACGAGGTGTACGCCACCATCCGCGACGGCGCCGCCCGCACCACCGACGACGGCCACGCCGTCCGGCTCGCCGCCCACCCGTCGGTGGCGCCGGAGCAGCGGTGGCTCGGCGAACTCGCCCTGCCGCGGCTGCGGCACGAGGACGTGGAGTGCCCGCGCCGGCTCGGCTGCGAGTGGATCCCGGCGACGTACCGGCAGACGGACCCGGACAACATCCGGGCGTACGTCAACCACGACAAGGCGGACCGGCCGCGCGACCAGAAGATCGAGTACATCGTCATCCACGACACCGAGGGCCGCTACCCCGGCGTCATCAACATGGTCCAGGACCCGAACCGCGCGGCCAGCTGGCAGTACACGCTGCGCAGTTCCGACGGCCACATCGCCCAGCACATCAAGCACAAGGACGTCGCCTGGCAGGCCGGCAACTGGAACATCAACGCCAAGTCCATCGGGCTGGAGCACGAGGGCTTCGCCAAGGACCAGGGCACCTGGTACACCGAGGCGATGATGCGCAGCTCGGCCACCCTGGTGCGCTACCTGGCGGCGAAGTACGACATCCCGCTGGACCGCACGCACATCATCGGCCACGACAACGTGCCCGGCACCGTCACGGGGAACATCCCCGGCATGCACTGGGACCCGGGCCCGTACTGGGACTGGGAGCGCTACTTCGAGCTGCTGAGGGCGCCGCTGCGCGGCCCGGGCGGGTTCTCGAAGTCGATGGTGCTGATCAGGCCGGACTTCGCGGACAACAAGCCGCGGTTCACCGGCTGCAGCTACGAGCCGGGCTCCGACCCCGCGGAGCCGTGCCCGCCCGCGCCCTCGTCGTCGGTGATCCTGCACTCGCGGCCCGACGCGGACTCCCCGCTGCTCGTGGACATCGGCCTGCACCCCGACGGCCGGGCGTCCGACATGCACGTCTCCGACATCGGCAGCCGGGCCTCGGCCGGGCAGCGGTACGCGGTCGCCGAGCGCAAGGGCGACTGGGTGGCGATCTGGTACCACGGCCTGAAGGGCTGGTTCCACAACCCCGCGGGCGAGCGGGTCGCGGAGTTCACCGCCGGGAAGATCGTCACGCCCAAGCGGGGCAGGGACTCGGTCCCGGTCTACGGGCGGGCGTACCCGGAGGAGGCGGCGTACCCGCCGGAGATCCCGTACCAGCCGATCTCCGCGCACCCGTACGAGTTCAAGGCCGGCCAGGCGTACTCCTACGGCGGCACGGTCCCCGGCGAGTACTACCGCTCCGTGTCCTTCGACGGCTCCGCGCCGGGCGACCGCACGGTGGTCCGCGGTGAGACGAAGTACCACATCATCCAGATCGGGCACCGCATCGGCTTCGTCAAGGCCGAGGACGTGAACGTGCGCTGGGTCTTCTGACCCGTCCCGCGCCGCGGCGCCGCCGGTCCCGGGACCGGCGGCGCCG
>NZ_BAAAPF010000599.1:0-1932 GCF_039531005.1 Streptomyces synnematoformans | reverse complement strand
GGTCCGCGCCCGCGCGCCCGCGTGCCGGGGGGCCGCGCCTCCGCCGGCCCCGCCGGGGGCGGTCAGCGCGGGGAGCGCACCACCGTGAACCGCGCGCCCTCCAGGTCCGCGACCTCCGCCATCCGCCCCGCCGGGGTGTCGTGCGGCTCGCGCACCCGCCGGCCGCCCAGCTCCTCCGCGCGCGCCACGGCCGCGTCCACGTCGGCGACCTCGAAGTGGGTCGTCCAGCGCGGCCCCGCCTCGCGCAGCGTCTCCTCGTCGGCGCCGCAGATCGACGCCACGGGCCGGCCCTGCACGTACAGCGTCGCGACGTCGCCCTCCGCGCGGACGTCGTAGCCGAAGACCAGCTCGTAGAACTTCGCGACCATCGTCGGCTCCGCCACCAGCAGGTCGTTCCACACCGGCGTGCCCGGGCGGCCGTGCCGCTCCACCCCGGTGTGCCGCCGCGGCTGCCACAGCCCGAACACCGCCCCGGCCGGGTCCGAGCAGATCGCCTTCCGGCCGGCCGCGTCCGCGTCCAGCGGCCCCACCCCCACCGTCCCGCCGCAGCAGCGCACCAGCTCGCTGGCGGCGTCGGCGTCGTCGGTCGCGAGGTACGGCGTCCAGTCCACCGGCAGCCTGCGGTCCGGCGCCATCGCCCCGATCCCGGCGACCTGGCCGCCGTCCAGCCGCGCCAGCCGGTACGGGCCGAGCGCCCGCGGGCCCTCCTCGAAGACCCAGCCGAACAGGCCCCGGTAGAAATCCTCGGTCGTGTCCAGCCTGTGCACCATCAGGCTCACCCAGCACGGTGTGCCCGGCGCGCTGAGAATCGCTCCCTCGGACATGGCAGCCCTCTCTGACCGTCGAATGGTGGCGGTGGGTGACGTTCCGGTGACGCCTGTGTAGATGTTTTCATCCCCCCTGCTGCGGTGCGCCCCCTCTGCGCCGATCCGTTTGAGGAATTGTCCGTCTCGCCAGAAAATGTGGGTTTTCGGGGGCGGGGTGGGAAGCGCGGCGCGACGCTGCGCCAGGATGGCCTCCATGACTTCCATCATCTCCGGAACCGAACTCGCGGGCGACCTGGCGGGCCCCCGGCCGCCCGTCGTGCTCGACGTGCGCTACACGCTGGGCGGCCCGCCCGGCCGCCCCGAGTACGACGCGGGCCACATCCCCGGCGCCGCCTACGTCGACCTGGACGCCGAGCTGGCCGGCCCGCCGGGGCCGCGGGGCCGGCACCCGCTCCCCGACCTCGGTGTCTTCGGCGCCGCCATGCGCCGGGCCGGTGTCTTCGCGGACCGCCCCGTGGTCGTGTACGACGCGGGCCAGGGCTGGTCCGCGGCCCGCTGCTGGTGGCTGCTGCGCTACACCGGCCACCCCGACGTCCGCGTCCTCGACGGCGGCCTGGCCGCCTGGCCCGGCGAGCTGTCCCGCACCCCGCCCGCGGGCGCCGCGGGCGACTTCGCTCCCGTGCCCGGCGCGCTGCCGGTGCTCAGCGCCGACGAGGCCGCCGCGCTCGCCCGCCGCGGCGTGCTGCTCGACGCCCGGGCGGGGGAGCGGTACCGGGGCGAGACAGAGCCCATCGACCCGGTCGCGGGCCACATCCCCGGCGCGGTCTCCGCGCCGACCGCGGAGAACCTCGCCGCCGACGGAACCTTCCGGCCCGCGGCCGACCTGGCGGCGCGCTTCCGCGCGCTCGGGGCCGCCGCGGGCACGGAGGTCGGCGTGTACTGCGGCTCGGGCGTCTCCGCGGCGCAGGAGGTCCTGGCCCTGGAGATCGCCGGCATCCCCGGGGCGCTGTACCCGGGGTCGTGGTCGGAGTGGACGGCGGATCCGGCCCGCGAGGTGGCGACGGGCGCGGAACCGGGCTGACGGAAACGGCGCCGCCGGCCGCGCCCCCGCCGTACGGGCGGGCGGCGCCCTCGGCGCCTTCCGGCGCGCCGTGCGCGGGCGGGG
>NZ_BAAAPF010000598.1:0-1934 GCF_039531005.1 Streptomyces synnematoformans | reverse complement strand
CGACCGGCCTCGGCGTGCGCCGCACCGGAGCCGGCGGCGGGCCGTCGTCGGTCTCCCCTGTGCGCCGGTTCGGCCGCCCTCTCCCCGTGCCCGTTTCGCCGCACTCCGTCGGGGTCCAGCCTGCCTTCGACGCGGCCGAAAGTTTCGCGGTGGAGGCTTGACGGTGCGGAGCGGCCGTCTTACGCTCCGCTCAGTATTGCGAACGTAGTTCGATATTCCGAACATAATTCCTCCAGCGGTGGCGCACCTGCGCACTCGGGAGCGCCCCCCACCTCCCGGAGATGTCATGGTCATGACTACAAGCTCGTTACGCCGCCGTCCCCTGCGCGTCGGTCTCCTCCTCGCCGTCATCGCCCTGCTCCTCGGCGGCGGCACCACGGTCGCGCCGCAGCGGGCGGCGGCCGTGCCGGTCATCGACACCGACGCGTCGTACGTCCTGGTCAACCGGCACAGCGGCAAGGCGCTCGACGTGTACGACCTGGCCACCCACGACGGCGCGGAGATCGTGCAGTGGACGCGCAACGACGGCGCCTGGCAGCAGTGGCAGTTCGTCGACTCCGGCGGCGGCTACTACCGGCTGAGGTCCCGGCACAGCGGCAAGGTGCTGGACGTGGCCGACTCCTCGACCGCCGACGGGGCCGGCATCGTGCAGTGGTCCGACCAGAACCGGGCCAGCCAGCAGTTCCGGCTGGCCGACTCCGCCGGCGGACACGTGCGCCTGCTCAACCGCAACAGCGGCAAGGCGCTCGACGTGCTGGACTTCTCGACGGCCGACGGGGCCCGGGTGGTCCAGTGGCCGGACCTCGACGGCGCCAACCAGCAGTGGCAGCTGATCAAGCTGGGCTCCGGCACGTTCACCAACCCCGTCAAGCGCAACGGCCCCGACCCCTGGCTGCAGTACCACGACGGGTACTACTACCTGACCACGACGACGTGGAACTCGACGATCACCATGCGCCGCTCCCCGACCCTCGGCGGTCTGTCCAGCGCGCCGGAGACGACGGTGTTCAACCTCGCGGGGCGGCCGAACGGCTGCTGCAACATGTGGGCGCCGGAGTTCCACCTCCTCGACGGCCCCAACGGCCCGCGCTGGTACCTGTACTACGTCGCCGGCCGGGACGTGCCCGACTACAACCCCACCCAGCGCCTGCACGTGCTGGAGAGCGACGGCACCGACCCGATGGGCCCGTACCACTTCAAGGCCGACCTGGGCGACACCTGGGAGCTGGACCCGAGCATCCTGCGCCACAACGGCCGCATCTACCTGCTGGGCAGCGCGACCGACGGTCTACAGAGCCTGACCATCACCCCGTTGAGCAATCCGTGGACGCTCGGCGGCCCGCGGCGCACCATCAGCCAGCCGACGCACTCCTGGGAGCGGCAGACCCACCCGGTCAACGAAGGCGGCGAGCCCCTGTACCACGACGGCCGGACGATGATCGTCTACTCGGCCAGCGCCTGCTGGGGGCCCGACTACAAACTGGGCCTGCTCACCCTCACCGGCACCGACCCGCTCAACCGGAACCACTGGACCAAGTCCCCCGACCCCGTTTTCCAGCGCAGCGACGCCAACGGCGTCTACGCCCCCGGCCACAACGGGTTCTTCACGTCACCCGACGGCAGCGAGGACTGGATCGTCTACCACGCCAACGACTCGGCCTCCGGCGGCTGCGACATGAACCGCTCCACCCGCGCCCAGAAGTTCACCTGGAACGCCGACGGCACCCCGGACTTCGGTACGCCGGTCAGCACCGGAGTCGCGCTCCCCGCGCCCTCGGGCGAATGAACGGCGGCGTACCCGACACCCACCCCACCCCACGCCAAGGAGACGACCGTGACCCGAACCCCCCGCCACGACTCCACCGCCACCGCACCGCCGGCCGCTCGCCCGCCGCCGCGTTCGTCGCCCCGGTCGCCACGCACGCCAGCACGTC
>NZ_BAAAPF010000597.1:0-1943 GCF_039531005.1 Streptomyces synnematoformans | reverse complement strand
CATGCCGAACGACGACACCGCCGCACGCCGCGGCCGGCCCGCCTCCGGCCACTCCTGCGTCTCCGTCAGCAGCGCGACGTGGCCGGTCTCCCACTCCACATGTGTCGAGGGCTGATCCACGTTCAGGGTCTGCGGGAGCCGGCCGTGCCGCAGGGCCTCGACCATCTTGATGACACCCGCCACACCGGAGGCGGCCTGGGTGTGGCCGATGTTGGACTTGATGGAGCCCAGCCACAACGGCTGCTCTGCGGTGTGCGCCTGGCCGTACGTGGCGAGGAGGGCCTGCGCCTCGATCGGGTCGCCCAGCGTCGTACCCGTACCGTGCGCTTCCACCACGTCAATCTGCTCCGTGGTCAGCCCGGAGTTGGCCAGTGCCTGCTCGATGACGCGCTGCTGGGACGGTCCGTTGGGGGCGGTGAGGCCGTTGGAGGCGCCGTCCTGGTTGATCGCGGAGCCCTTCAGCACCGCCAGGACCGTGTGCCCATTACGCTCGGCGTCTGAGAGACGTTCGAGGAGGACGAGGCCCGCGCCTTCGCCCCAGCCGGTGCCGTCGGCGGCGTCCGCGAAGGGCTTGCAGCGGCCGTCGGCGGCCAGGCCGCGCTGGCGGGAGAAGACCTGGAAGGTCCCGGGCGTGGCCATGATGGTCGCGCCGCCGGCCAGGGCGAGATCGCACTCGCCGTGACGCAGCGCCTGCATGGCCAGGTGCAGGGCGACGAGGGACGACGAACACGCGGTGTCCACCGTCATCGCCGGGCCCTCAAGGCCGAAGGTGTAGGCGATCCGGCCGGACGCCACGCTGCCCGAGCTGCCCGTGGCGATGTAGCCCTCCAAGCCCTCCGGGTTCTGGTGCAGCCGCAGCAGGTAGTCCTGGGAGATCACGCCCGCGAACACGCCGGTGTTGCTGCCCTGGAGCACGGCGGGGTCGATGCCCGCCCGCTCGAACGCCTCCCACGAGGTCTCCAGCAGCAGCCGCTGCTGCGGGTCCGTGGCCAGCGCCTCGCGCGGGTTCATGTGGAAGAAGTCCGCGTCGAACAGATCGGCATCGTGCAGGAACGCGCCGTGGCGGGTGTAGACCTTGCCCGTCGCGTCGGGGTCCGGGTCGTACAGGTTCTCCAGGTCCCAGCCGCGGTTGGTCGGGAGGTCGCCGATGGCGTCGCGACCGGTGCTGACGAGATCCCAGAGCGCCCGCGAGTCGCGTACGCCGCCGGGGTAGCGGCAGGCCATCGAGACGATCGCGATCGGGTCGTCGGCGGTGGCGGCGGTGCCGGCGCGGCTCGGAGCCCGGGAGGCGAACGACTCGGTGTTGAGGATCTGGCTGAGAAGGTGGCGGGTCAGCGTGTGGGGGGTCGGGTGGTCGAAGATCAGGGTCGCGGGGAGACGCAGGGAGGTCGCGTTCGTGAGGCGGTTGCGGAGTTCGACGGCGGTCAGCGAGTCGAAGCCCAGCTCCTTGAACGGGCGTTGCGCGTCGATCGCCTCGCCGGTGCCGTGACCGAGGACCGCGGCGACGTTGCTGCGGACGAGGTCCAGCAGGCGGCGCTCCTGCTCGGCCTCGGGGAGCGCGGCGAGCTGCTCGGCGAGCGCGCTGCCGTCGCCCGCCGCCGAGGTCGCCGCGACGCGACGGGCCTTCCGCGGGACGATGTCGCGCAGGAGGGCGGGGACGCGCGGCGCCGTGCGCAGCGCGGCCGGGTTGAGGGGAAGGCAGAGCTGGTACGCCTCGGGGCCGGCAAGGGCCGCGTCGAACAGACGGAACGCGTGGTCGGCTTCGAGCGGGGTGGTCCCGTGGGTGACGTTGCGGACCTCGGTGTCGCTGAGGTGGGCGGTGAGGCCGGTGGCTTGCTTCCAGTAGCCCCAGGCGAGGCTGGTGGTGGGGAGGCCTTGCCGGGTGCGCTGGTGGGCGAGGGCGTCGAGGTAGGTGTTGGCGGCGGCGTAGTTGGCCTGGCCGG
>NZ_BAAAPF010000596.1:0-1951 GCF_039531005.1 Streptomyces synnematoformans | reverse complement strand
CACGGCTTCGACCCGTTCGCGCCGGGCTGTGAGGTCGACGTGCTGAGATCCCGGACGTGAGGCCGCGCGGGCCCGCGGCCATGAGTGCGTTCTGACGCATCGAGCAGGTCGTCTCCCGGGGTGCGTCGCCTGCCCTCACTTTCAGGGCCGTGGAGGCGGACGAGTCGGCCTGTACGCCGGGTTCTGTCTCCCGTGGGCCTTGCGGTCCGCGGGGAGGCGGTCATCCATCTGGGACCGGTGTTGCCACCGGCCTCGTGCGGTCTACCCGCGGACTCGGGCGGGCCGCCCTCGGTCGTCCGCGCAGGGTCGCTTCCGCGGCCCCTCTTGACCTTGCTCCGGGTGGGGTTTACCTAGCCGCCCGGGTCGCCCCGGGCGCTGGTGGTCTCTTACACCGCCGTTTCACCCTTACCGGGGGCCGCAGCCCCCGGCGGTCTGTTTTCTGTGGCACTGTCCCGCGGGTCACCCCGGGTGGGCGTTACCCACCACCCTGCCCTGTGGAGCCCGGACGTTCCTCGGCGACCCCTGGGTGGGATCGACGCGACCGCCCGGCCGGCTCGTCCGCCGTGGGGACCATGGTAGTCGCAGCGGCGGTCCCGCCGTCGCCGCCCGGGGCCGGGCCCGGGGGCGGGCCCGGGGGCGGGCCCGGGGTGGCGGGGGCGGCGGTGGCCAGGAAGGAGCCGGCCAGGATGAGGACGAAGGCGGCGGCGAAGGAGGCCGTCAGCGGCTCGCCGAGGAAGGCGACGCCCGCGGCGACCGCCACCGCCGGGTTGACGTAGGTGAAGACCACCGCGCGCGTGGGGCCCACCTCGCGGATCAGCTCCAGGAAGACCACGAACGCCAGCGCCGTGCACAGCACCCCGAGGCCGGCGAGGGAGGCGAGGACCTTGGCCGACGGGGTGGTGTCCGGCCAGGAGGCGATGCCGGCGGGGGCGTAGACGATCGCGGCCAGCAGCAGGCAGGGGGCGATGAGCTGGAGTGTCGGCACGTCCTTGAGCCGGCGGGCGATGATCAGCGGGGCGGTGGCGTAGCCGAGGGCCGTGAGCATGACCTCGGTGATCGCCCACGCCGAGCCGCCGCTCAGCTCCGGCGCCGCCAGCACCGCCACGCCCGCGAGGCCCAGCCCGAGGCCCAGCCGGCGGCGGTGGCCCAGGCGCTCCTCGTCGCCGAGGAGGCGGGCGAGGATCACGCCGATCGTCGGCACCGCGGCGATCAGCAGGCCGGCCATGGCGCTGGACAGCTTCCGCTCGGCGTCGGTCAGGGTCCACCACGGGCCGATGATCTCGATGCAGGCGAAGGCCAGCATCGGCGCCCAGTGGGTCCGTACGGTGCGGACCAGCCCGCCGCCGCGCAGCGCGAGCGGCAGCAGGACGAGCGCGCCCAGCGCGCACCGGACGAAGACGACCCCCGACGGTGACACCGCGTCCACCGCCACCTTGATCATCAGATACGGGACTCCCCAGATGACGCCCATGAGGAGGAAGAGGACCCAGCCGCGTGCAGTCATGCCGGTCAGCGTCCGCGGCGGAGGGGCCGGCTGTCTTGAATGGGATTGCGGGAGAGCGGTGCCGCGGGAGGGGGAACCGGGGCTACGGGCGCACGCTTCGGCGGTACGCCGCCGGCGTCGCGCCCAGCACCCGCCGGAACCACCGCGTCAGGTGCGCCTGGTCCGCGAACCCCACAAGACCCGCCACCTCCGCCGGCCGGTGCCCCGCCTCCAGCAGCCCCCGCGCCCGCTCCACCCGGTGCTGCGCCAGCCAGGCGTACGGGGGCATGCCCATGGCGTCCCGGAACGCGCGCAGCACCTGGTACCGGGAGAGCCCGAGGTCGCAGCCGATCGCCGCCAGCGACGGCGGGTCCGTCAGCTCGTCCGCCAGCCGGTCCCGCACCGCGCGGGCCACGCCGGCGCCCGGTGCCCCGGCGGCGGCCGGGCGGGCCCGGCCGTGCCGGCGGG
>NZ_BAAAPF010000595.1:0-1960 GCF_039531005.1 Streptomyces synnematoformans | reverse complement strand
GGTGCGTGAGGGCCCGCGCCGTCCCGGCCCCCCCACCCGAGGTTCCGCCCGCCGCGGTACGCGCCCGGGCGGGGCGCCCGCCGTGGGCGGTGGGGTCGCGGTGCTGCTGCTGCTGACCGCCGGGTCCGCGGGGGCCGCCGGGCCACCGGACGGCCCCGGCGCCGCCGGCGCGGGCGGGCCGGCCCGGGCCGAGTGCCGCACCACCGTCACCGGGTCGACCGTGACGGCCCGCTGCTACAACGCCGGCCCGTACGCCGACGCCGTCCAGCTGCACATCGAGTGCGCCCGCTGGTGGGACCCGGACGTGGACGGGATGCGCACGCGGCTCGACCCCGCGGAGAGCGGGGTGCTCAGCGACCGCTGCTGGTTCGGCGTCGCCCGGGCGTGGGTCAGCCACGAGCGGATACGGGACGTACCGGACGATAGCCGGGCCGGCGGTCGCGGGCCGGCGGGGGGGCCGGACGGCCGTCAGCCGCCGCTGAGCGACGGCTCCGGCATGCAGCCGTAGGCGTGCCGGCCCGCCTCCGCCGCCGCCGTCTCCGCGTCCCCGGCCCGGATCGCCGCCACCATGCGGGCGTGGTCCAGGTGCTCCGCCGGCAGCAGCACGTCGCCGACCTTGGAGCGCAGGTACGTGCGGACGACCTCGCCGAGGTCCGCGTAGACCGCCGTCAGCACCTCGTTGTGCGAGGCCGCCGCCACCGCCAGGTGCAGCGTCGCGTCGGCCTCGACGAACGCCGCCGCGTCCCCCGACTCCCACGCCTCCTCGCGCCGCCGCAGCAGCAGCTCCAGCTGCGCCATCTCCGGCTCCGTGCGGCGCACCGCCGCCAGCCGCGCGGCCTGCGCCTCCAGCGCGCTGCGCAGCTCCGAGACGTGCCGCGGCGGGGCGTCGGCGAAGCGCCGCTGCATGACGCCCGCCAGCTCGCTGGTCGCGGCGACGTACGTCCCGGAGCCCTGGCGGATGTCGAGGAGGCCGTTGTTCGCGAGCGCCCGCACCGCCTCGCGGACGGTGTTCCGCGCGACGCCCAGCTGCTCGACCAGCTCCGGCTCGGTCGGGATGCGGCTGCCGACCGGCCACTCGCCGGCGGTGATCTGGGTGCGCAGCTGGGCGATCACCTGGTCGGTGAGGCTGGATCGGCGCGGCGAGGTCAGTGCCATGTCTCTCCCGTACTCGGCCTGCGGTGGGTGCGGAGGCTGCGGTGGTTGCGGAGTGGACAACCATTCATCCCATCATTCTATGATGGTCGGCATGTCACGCCGCAGCATCCTCGCAAAACCCGTCGAGACGCGGAGGGAGATGACCGGAGAAGCCCGGGCCACCGAGCCGGCGGACGCCGCGCGGCCGTCCCCCGCGCCGCGGGTGGCACCGTGGCTGCTGCGGCTCATGGTCCCCGCGCTGCTGCTCGCGGCGGTCAACCTGCGGCCCGCGATAGCCTCGCTCGGCGCGCTCCTGGAGGACGTACGCGCCGACATCGGCATGAGCGGCACGGTCGCCGGGCTGCTCACCTCCATGCCGCCGCTCTGCTTCGCCGTCTTCGGCAGCCTCGCGCCCCGCTTCGCCCGCCGCTTCGGCCCGGTCGCCGTCGTCGCCGGCGGGCTCACCGCGATCGCCGGCGGGCTGGCGCTGCGGCCGCTGCTCGGCAACACCCCGGCGTTCCTCGCCGCCAGCGCGCTGGCGCTCGGCGGCATCGCCGTGGGCAACGTGCTGATCCCCGTCATCGTCAAACGCTGGTTCCCGGACCGGGTCGGCTCGATGACCGGGCTCTACTCGATGGGCCTGGCCCTCGGCACCGCCTCCGCCGCCGGCGTCACCGTGCCGGTGAGCGAGGCGCTGGGCGGCAGCTGGCGCCTCGGCCTCGGCGTCTGGGCCGTCGTCGCGGCGCTCGCCGTGGTGCCCTGGGCGGTGCTGTCGCGCGACTCCCGCCGCGCGGTGCGCGCCGCTGCTGACGCCGACCCCGCCGAC
>NZ_BAAAPF010000594.1:0-1976 GCF_039531005.1 Streptomyces synnematoformans | reverse complement strand
CCCGCCCCGACTTCTCCGGCCCGCCGCCCGCAGACGGCACCCCGGGGATCCCGGCGTTCGGGCCCGTACCGCCGCCGCGCTCCCCGCCGTCGCCGGTGCCCGGCGAGGCGGCCTCGTACGGGACCCCGCAGGACACCGGCGCGCGTCCGGCGCCGCCGCCGCCCCCGCAGCGCCGTAGCCGGCCCGGCGGCCCCGGCCCGCAGGACACCGGCGCGCACCCGCTACCGGCGCGCCGCTCGGCCCCGGCGTCGTACGACACGGGCGAACACCCCGTGGCGCCCTCCGGCCCCGGCGCCGGACCCGGGGACACCGGTGAGTACCCGGTGCCCGGGCAGCGTCCGGGCCCCGGGGACACCGGGGAGTACGCGATGCCGGGGCAGCGCCCCGGCCCTCAGGACACCGGTGAGTACGCGGTCCCCGGGCAACACCCGGCGCCGCATGACACCGGCGAGTACCCCACTGCGGTGCCGCAGCAGCCGGCCACGGCCCCTCCGGGCGACGGCCTGCTGGACGGCGGCCCCGTATCCTCCCGCGGCGACGAGCGGACTCCGATCTTCGAGTCGATGGAGTCCGACTGGTTCCGCGGGACCCGCGGCCGCGAGCCGGAGGCCCCGGCCGACGTGGCCCCCACCGCTGCGCAGGACGTGCCGGAGGCCCCGGCCGACGTGCCGCCCGCCGCGCAGCCGGACCAGCAGCCCGCCGTACAGCCGGACCAGCAGCCCGCCGCTCCCGCACCGCAGCCGGCCACGGCCACCGCCGCACCGGCCTGGCGTCCCTCGCCCAACGACGACCGCTGGCGCCGCGCGGAGCAGCTGCGCACCCCGCAGGCGGGCGGCGTCACCACGTCGGGGCTTCCGCGGCGGGTGCCGCGCGCCAACCTCGTCGCGGGCACCGCACAGCAGTCCGCGAACGCCAGCGGAACCCAGGTCTCGCGCGCGCCCGACGACGTGCGCGGCAGGCTGACGAGCCTGCGCCGGGGAATCCAGCGGGGCCGCCGGGCCGGCGGCACCGGCGAGACCCTCGGCGGCAACGGCTTTGGTCCCACCTATCAGCAGGAGCGTTAGTTGAGTCCATTGAGCCAGGCGGCGCAGAATCTGAACTGGTTGATCACCAACTTCGTGGACAACACCCCCGGGGTGTCGCACACGGTGGTGGTCTCCGCCGACGGACTGCTGCTGGCGATGTCCGACGGCTTCCCGCGCGACCGCGCCGACCAGCTGGCGGCGGTGGCGTCCGGTCTGACGTCGCTGACGGCCGGCGCCTCGCGCATCTTCGAGGGCGGGAGCGTGAACCAGACGGTGGTGGAGATGGAGCGCGGCTTCCTCTTCATCATGTCGGTTTCGGACGGTTCCTCGCTGGCCGTGCTGGCGCACCCGGAGTGCGACATCGGTCTGGTCGGCTACGAGATGGCGCTGCTGGTCGACCGGGCGGGCGCGGTGCTCACCCCCGACCTGCGCGCGGAGCTGCAGGGCAGCCTGCTGAACTGAACCACGGTCGGCCGTCCGGCCGCCCGCCGCACAGACCATCCCCATCGGCCATGTTCCCGTCCGGAGGATCCATGACCCCGCCACCCGCCTCACCCGACTCGTACGGTGGTGCGCAGCATCAGCCCTACGAAGGTGAAGGCGATCAGCCGCTGGTACGGCCCTATGCCATGACCGGCGGCCGGACCCGGCCCCGTTACCAACTCGCCATCGAAGCCCTGGTGAGCACGTCGGCCGACCCGATGCGGCTGCAGGGGCTGCTTCCGGAGCACCAGCGGATCTGCCACCTGTGCCGCGAGGTGAAATCCGTTGCCGAGGTCTCCGCGCTGCTGACCCTGCCGCTGGGTGTCGCGCGCATTCTGGTCGCCGACCTGGCCGAGGCCGGTCTGGTGGCCATTCACCAGCCCGGCGGCGGCGCGGATGCAGACGGAACCCCCGATGTGACTTTGCTCGAAAGGGTGCTCAGTGGACTTCGCAAGCTCTAGTGGTGTG
>NZ_BAAAPF010000593.1:0-1983 GCF_039531005.1 Streptomyces synnematoformans | reverse complement strand
GATCGGTGCGCGTGCAGGCGCGGACGCTCACACTCGCTGCTCCCTTCCAAGCTGATCAGCCCTTCTCCAGTATGGGCGGATGGCCAAGAACCCCGCTGATGTCCGCCTGCTGACGACGGAACTACCCCTGCAGGGCGAGCACATTTCGTCTTCGTGGATGGTCTGGAGTGGTGAGTATGACTCTGTGTCATATGCCGTGTGGGATCTTCGGAAGATCGCAGCACGCGACGACGCCAATGCCGTCATAGGCATCCGTGTCGTCGCGCAACCCCGGTTACGGCCCGGCCTCATATCGGACGACAGATACGAACCCAAGTACACGGCCTACGGAACCGCCGTCATCTACGGCTGAGCCTTGATCCACCGCCTGATTTCTGAGTGGGTGACGCTGTCAGGGATCTTGGAAATTGGGGTCGTCCAGCGTGGCCGTCGCGCTGGTGCAGTGGCTCGTTTGCCCTGGTCAGGGCTGTGCCGGTAGGGCGGTGAATTCCCTGGTGGCGGTGATGCGGCGGTGACCGTTGGGCGAACGCTTCGTTCGTGCTTGCCGTTGCCCGAGTGGCTGGAGTGGTCGGAGTGAGGATCGCGTTCACTCGTTCGTGGCGGCCGGGCCGGGAACCGTGGGCTCGGTGAGCTGTGCGGGTGGGACGGTTGGCGCTCCGCGATTCCGGAGGCCCTGAGATGTGTGTTCGCCCTCGTACCGGCTGCGTGATTCCCGAGCTGACCGTGCGGGTCGCGCGGGCGAGTAACCCCAGGGGGCACCACCGCCATGGCCATCCGTGACCATCTCAACGGGCTCTGGGATGACGAGGACTTCGAGGAGTGGTATCCCCGGGACGGCAAGCCGGGCCTGTCACCTGCGCAGTTGGCGACCGTGTCGGTCCTGCAGTTCCTGCTGGAGCTATCCGACCGGCAGGCCGCCGAGTCCGTGCGCAACCGCATCGACTTCAAATACGCCCTGGGCATGGAGTTGGAGGACCTCGGCTCCCACCACAGCGTCCTGGCCGACTTCCGCGAGCGCCTGGCCGGGGGAGGCCGGGCCGACAAGCTGCTGGACCTCGCGCTTGAGAAGATCCGGGCTGTCGGCCTGCTCCGGGAACGCGGCCGACAGCGCACCGACTCCACCCACGTCCTTGCCGCGGTACGCGATCTGACCCGCCTGGAGCTGGTCACCGAGGCCATGCGAGCTGCCCTGGAGGAACTCGCCCGCCGGGCCCCGCACGAGCTGGTCGCCCTCGTGACAGAAGACTGGGGCAAGCGCTACGGCCGCGCGGCCCGGCTCGGCAAGAACCCCTCCAAGCCCAAGACCCGGATCAAGGACACCGGCGAGGACGCCCGCCTGCTCCTGCGCTACGTCCACCGCTACCTGCCCGCCCTCCGCGACGGTGAGCAGGTCCAGGCCCTTCGCCAGATCTTCGTGCAGAACTACTTCATCGACGCCCAGGACCGCCCGAAGTGGCGGGAGCAAGGGGACGCCGGCCTCCGCCCTCAGCCGTCGCCATCGTCTCGCCCTACGACCTGACCGCCCGCTACGCGCGCCGCGGCGAGACCCGCTGGAGGGGCTTCCTCGCCCACGTCACCGAAACCTGCGATCCCGACGCGCCGAGCGTGATCACCGACGTGACCACCACCAAGGCCCTCCCCGGCATCCTGGCCAACCTCGATCACAGGAACCTGCTGTCGAAGGAGCACTTCGTCGATGGCGGCTACCTCTCCGTCGCACTGAAACAACGGGTCGCCCGCGAACACGGCGTCGGCCTGGTCGGACCGATCCGGGCCAAGAGCGCCCGCCAGTCCCGCAAGGGCACCGTCCTTCACCGCGACGCCATCACGATCAACTGGGACGCCAAAGAGGTCACCTGCCCGCAGGGCAACGTGAGCCGCTGGTGGTGACGCCCCCCTCCCTCGCGCCCTACATCAACGTCGAGTTCGCGCCGGACGACTGCCGCCAGTGCCCGGTGAAGGCCGCCTGCACGCGCACCGATG
>NZ_BAAAPF010000592.1:0-1996 GCF_039531005.1 Streptomyces synnematoformans | reverse complement strand
GTCAAGCCCTCAGTGAAGCTGCGGCCCGCGCCGCCCGGCGTGCGCGCCCGGTGGGGCGGCGGAGTTCGCCGGCGCACGGCCCGCGGTGCCCGCGGCGCAGCGTCGGCCCTACACCCGCCGCCGGGCGGTGAGCCGTTCCCGGCCGCACGCGTACGCCAGCGTGCCGATCAGGTCGTCCACGTCCGGCAGCCACGCGTAGGACACCGTCGGCCGCCGCACCCACTGCGCGGAACCGCTCAGCCCGAACCGCGTCGGCGGTGCCGCCGCCCAGTCGCCCTCGCCGCGCACCGCCAGGTCCAGGGACGCCGACGAGGCGTAGCCCAGGGCGTGCAGCCGGTCGATCACCTTCGCCGTGGCGCCCGGCAGTACGAAGAAGTACATCCGCCGGTCCGGCGTCGCCGCCACCGGCCCCGGCCGCCTGCCCTCCCGCTCCAGCCGGGCCAGCGCCAGGCAGCCGGCGCCCTCCGCGACGTCGACCACGTCGAACGCCCGCCCGGTGGGCAGCAGTACGGCGGCCCGCGGGTGCTTCGCCCACAGGCGGCGCAGGGTGGTGGCGCTGGCCGTTGCGGCTGCCTTCCAGTCGCGCCGCGCGGGGTGTGCGCCCGGCGCGTGGCACTCCGCGTCGCCGCAGGAGCACCGCGGTGCGCCGGTCTCGTCGGTCTCCAGCCAGGTGCCCGGCACGACCTCCCAGTGCCGCTCCTCCGCGTACCGCAGGGCTGCGGACAGCACTTCTTCGCTCTGCTCAGGCGGCGCCGGCTGCCGGGGCACGTACGTCGCCTCTGCTCCCACGGTCTCGTTCACGCACGGCTCAACTCCAGCCGTGAGCAGGGGTTACGGGCCGTCCGGAGCTTCGGCCGCAGCAACGTTACGGCAGCGGGGCGCACGGATGCGCGGGGAGGGGCGCGGCGTTTTCCGCTTATTTCGCGGGAAATGATCGTGCTGGCGGTTCCGGCAGGAACCGGCCGAGCACGGCCCCCTGAGGGAGGACTACCCATGGCCGCCAGGCCAATCGAGGCACGCACGCCGAACGTACGACTTCAGGTGGTGATCGAAGAGGCCGGCTGCTCCAACGCGGGGCTGGCCCGCCGCGTCAACATGTGCGGCCGCGAACACGGCCTCGACCTGCGCTACGACAAGACCTCCGTGGCCCGCTGGCTGCGCGGCCAGCGCCCCCGCGGCCAGGCGCCCGCGATGATCGCCGAGGCGCTGGGCCGGAAGCTCGGCCGCGCGGTCACCCTCGACGAGGTCGGCATGGCCGACTCCCGGCACTCCGGCACCGCGCTGGGTCTCGTCTACGCCCCGACCGTCACCGCCGCCGTGGAGCAGGTCTGCGAGCTGTGGCGCGCCGACGTGGGCCGGCGCGAGGTGCTGACCCGCGCCACCCCGGTGGCCTCCGCGCTCGTCGAGCCCAGCCGCGACTGGCTGATCAGCGCCCCGGGCCCGCCGCTGGCCCGCACCGCGGGCCGGCCCGTGACCCGTACCGACGTGGCCGCCGTACGGGACACCACCGCCACCCTGGCCGCCCTCGACCGGCGGCACGGCAGCGGGCACTACCGGCCGGTGACCGTGCACTACCTCAACTCCGTGGTCTCCGGCCTGCTCGCCGGCCGCTACGACGACGCGATCGGCCGCGAACTCCTCGCCGCCGCCGCCCGGATGACCGAGCTGGCCGGCGGCATGGCCGTCGACGCGTGCCTGCCGGGCGTCGCGCAGCGCTACTACGTCCAGGCGCTGCGCCTCGCCGACGCGGCCGGCGACCGCCCCTTCGGCGGCTACGTCCTGGCCGCCGGCATGAGCCGGCTGGCCGCCGCGCTCGGCAACCACCGCGAGGTCGTCCAGCTGGCCCGCACCGCCCGCGAGGGCACCCGCGACCGGGTGCCGCCGCGCGCGGAGGCGCTGTACAGCGCGGCGGAGGCGCGCGGTGCGGCGGGGCTCGGCGACGAGGCGGCGTTCCGGGAGTCGGCGGCGCGGGCGAGGGCGGCGCTGGAGCAGGCGG
>NZ_BAAAPF010000591.1:0-2025 GCF_039531005.1 Streptomyces synnematoformans | reverse complement strand
GGCGCGGGGCGGTGCGGCGCCGGGCGGCGGGCCGCGCACGGGCCGTACGCCGCCCGCCCCCGGCGCCCGTCCTCAGTCGAACCAGCGCGCCTCCCCCAGCTCCCGCGTCCGCGTCGGGTCCTCCAGCAGCGCCGCCGCCTCGAACCGCCGCCGCCACTGCCCCGTCGCCCACGCCAGCCCCGCCGCCAGCCCCTCCAGCGTCGCCGCGTGGACCGTGCCGTCGGGGGTGCGGCGCCAGTCGAGTTCGACGCCCGCCACGCCGGCGACCGTCAGCCGCTCGTGCTCCTCGTACGTCGCCGGGGTGTCCGGGCCCAGCAGGTCCCGTACCGCCGGCGGGACCTCCCGGGTCTCGCCGGCCGCCGGCACCCGCGCCTCGTACGCCTCCGTCAGCCGCCGCACCTGCAGCAGCTCCGCCAGCGCCGCCGCCCGCCCCGGGGCGACCGGCAGCAGGGGGCGGGCCGCGGCCAGCGGCACCAGGTCCGGGGCGTCCGCGACCAGGGCCTCACCGGCGGGTACCACCTCCGTGGCGCCGTCGCGGACCGCACGGAGGTCGTCCGGCAGGGTGACGCCGTCGGGGTCGAGGCCGGCGAGGAGCGTGTAGAGGGCGTGGAGCCGGGGCGGGGTGACCTCGCTCGCGGGGTCGGCGAGGCGGGCGAGGAGTTCGGCGGCGCCGCCCGGTTCGTCGAGGAGCGCGGCGGCGGAGGTGCGTACCCCCAGGGCGTGCAGGACCTGCTCGTCGGCGACCGCGGAGGCGTCGGCCGGCTCGTACAGCCCGGTGAGCAGCGGGTCGCCGCCCGCGGCGCGCAGGCCGGCGGGCGGGCGGCCGTCGAGCACGGGGCTGCCGCGCAGCCACCAGGCGGTGTACGGGCGTACGAGGTGCGCCTCGCCGTCCGGCAGCAGGACGCGCGCGGGGCGCGTGAGGGCCTCGCGCAGCGGCGGGCGGGAGAGCAGCGCGAGCGCCTCCGGCCAGCGCGCCTCGTCGACCAGGTCCAGGTCCCGTACGCCCACCAGCTCGGTGAGCACCGGCGGCACGGGCGTGTCCGGCAGCTGGTCGAGGACGTCCTCACACCACACGTCGACGGCGTCGAGCAGCCCGACGTCGTCGGGTTCGGGGTAGTCGGCGTCGCGCGGCTCCAGCTCGTCGGGGTCGAGGACGACGTCCCCGGCCCGTACGAGCGCGAAGTCCGCCTGCACCCCCACCGCCGTCAACGGCTCCTCCCCCCACCGCTCGACGAGGCTGCCCGCGCACACCGCCAGCTCGCCCGGCCGGATGACGGCGGCGAACGGGCTGCCGGGGTAGACGAGTTCGCCGGCGGGGGTCGGCTCGCCGTCGTCGTCGGGCAGCGCGAGGGCGCCCAGCCACGGTTCGTCGCCCGGCGCCAGGTGCGCGTCGCGGACCAGCCCGAGGACGATGTCCGCCAGTTCCTCCGGATCCGGCGCGCCCGGCCCCGGCCCCTCGTCGAACCACACCTCCCCCGCGTCCAGCGACCCCGCCACCGCGGCCCGCACCTGCGGCGTCGTCAGCACCGCGCGCGGCGTGGCGGCGACGGCGCCCAGCTGCTCCAGCACGGGGTGCGCGGCGACGGGGTCGGCGACGCGGAGCCCGAGGCGGGCGAGGCGCTCGGACCGGTCGTCGGTGCCGTCGCCGGTGCCGTCGCCGATGCCGTCGGCGGGCAGCAGCACCTGGCGGGGGCCGACGACGACGCGGCCGTCGGCGAGCGGCACCGGCAGGCCGGCCAGCTCCTCGGGGTCGGTGCCGGCGAGGGAGCCGTAGAGGCCGTGCCACCAGGCCGCGGGGCGCTCGACGCCGCTGAGCCGCTCGACCAGTTCGCCGAGCGGAACGCGGGCGACGTCGAGGGTGCGCAGCTCGCCGCGGCGCTCCAGGCCGGCGGGGAGCAGGTTCGGGAAGACGTCGCCGAGCCGGCGCACCGTCTCGGCGCCGGCGCCCTCGGCGACGAGCGCGTCCCGGGGGCGCAGCGGCCGCGGCGCGGCGGGCTCCGCGGGCGCGGGCGCCGCGGGCGCCGT
>NZ_BAAAPF010000590.1:0-2025 GCF_039531005.1 Streptomyces synnematoformans | reverse complement strand
TTCTCCGGGACGCGGGCGCCGCCGCCTCCGGTCCGGTCCGCCCCGTTGGGCGCCGGCAGCCCCGGCACCGTCGAGAACGGCCGCGCCGGAGCCCCGCCCGGCGACCCCGGCGCCGGCTCCGCCGGCCCCTCGACCGCCGCCTGCAGCAACGCCGTCGGCAGCAGCACGACGACCGTCGTCCCCCCGTACGCCGACTCCCGCAGGCTGACCTGGATGCCGTGCCGGGCCGCGAGCCGGCTGACGACGAAGAGCCCCAGCCGGTCGCTGTCGAAGAGGTCCAGCGCCTCCGACTGCCGGATCCGGCGGTTCGCGGCGGCCATCGCCTCCTTGCCCATGCCGAGTCCGCGGTCCTCGACCTCGATCGCGTAGCCGTTGCCGACCTGCTCGCCGTAGACCCGCACCTTCGTGTGCGGCGGCGAGAACTGCGTGGCGTTCTCCACCAGTTCCGCCAGCAGGTGCGTCAGGTCGGCCACGGCGGCGCCCACCACGGCCACGTCCGACAGCGCCCGCACCTCGACCCGCGCGTAGTCCTCCACCTCCGAGACCGCGGCGCGCACCACGCTCTGCAGCGGCACGGGCATCCGCCAGGCCCGCCCGGGGGCGGCGCCGGAGAGGATGATCAGGCTCTCGGCGTGCCGCCGCATGCGGGTGGTGAGGTGGTCGAGCCGGAAGAGGTCGTCCAGCTCCTCGGGGTCCTCGGCGCGCCGCTCCATGCTGTCCAGCAGGGCGAGTTGGCGGTGGACGAGGACCTGGCTGCGGCGCGCCAGGTTGACGAAGACCCCGGAGATCCCGTTCGCCAGCTCGGTCCGCTCGACGGCGGCGCGCAGCGCCGCGCGGTGCACGGTGGTCAGCGCCTCGAAGACCTGGCCCACCTCGTCGTCGGCCGGGTCGCCGCGGGGCGCCTCGCCGGCGACGTCGATCTCCTGCCCGGCGCGCAGCCTGCGCATGGCGTACGGCAGCTTGCGACGGGCCAGTTCGAGCGCGGAGTTGCGCAGCCCGACGAGTTCGACGATCAGCTCCCGGCCTATCCGCACGGAGACCACGAGCGCGGCGGCCACGGCGGCGAGGCCGAGGACCGCGGCGGCGCCAGAGGGGGTGAGGACGCCGTCGGCGACGGGGTCGGTGCGCCGGGCGGACGCGGCGGTCTCCCGCTCCACCTCGCGGAACGCGCCGGCCAGCTTCGCGTACGGGCCCTCCCACGCGCCCGCCGGGGCGGCGGCCACGGCGGCGGCGCCGGAGTCCGCGGCGGCCACGGCCTCCTCCAGCTCGCCGAGGACGCGGTACGCGTCGCTCCCCCGAGTCCGCCGCCAGACCGCGGCCTCGCCGCCGTCGAGGTCGGCGGCCGAGCCCTGCTCCAGGGCGGCGCGGGCGGACGCGGCGTCGGCGAAGGCGCGGTGGTGCGCGGCGCTGAGCGCCCCGTGCAGCTGCCCCGCGGTCAGGAGGGCGTCCTCGCGGGCGAGCATCTCGCCGGCCCGGGCGAACTCCAGCAGCACGCGGGCCCCGGACGCCGACGCGCCGTCCTGCAGCCCGGTCAGCGCACCGGAGGCGCCGAAGGCGTGGTCGACCACGGCGCCGTACTGCCGGTACGTCCGCGGCCAGCCGGCCGTCCGGGCCGCCAGCTCCGTACGCAGCCGGGCCAGCGCCTCCGCCCCCGCGAAGAAGTCGCCGAGCCGACGGCCGACGGCCGCCGGCAGGTCGGCGCCGACGGCGACGGTGTGGCCGCCGTCGAGCCGCAGCCGGTCCACGGCCCGGTCGGTCCGGGTGGCCGCCTCGTCGTAGGCGTGCCGGCGGTCGGCGCCGGGGCGGGCGAGGTAGCCGGCGGCGGCGCGCCGTTCGTCCTGCCGCGCCGCGGCGGCGCGGGCGAGCGGCTGCCGCACCTCGGTCTCGACGTGTTCGAGCCGGCTCAGCCGGGAGACGTCCTGGGCGGTGCCGACGGTGGCGTGGCCCCAGAGCGCGATCAGCGAGACGACCGGCACGGTGAGCAGGCAGATGACCCTGGCCCGTACGGTGCGGGGCCCGAGGCGC
>NZ_BAAAPF010000589.1:0-2028 GCF_039531005.1 Streptomyces synnematoformans | reverse complement strand
TCCCGGCGGGCCCGGGCCCGGGTCCGGCGCGGCGGACGCCGCCTCCTCCGGGGCCGCCGCCGACGTGTCCCGGCGGCTCTTCGTCGCCCGCACCGTCGCCGTCGGCGCCACCGCCGTCGCCGCCGGCACCGTCGCGTACGGGGCGTACGGCGTGCTGGGCCGCGCCCCCCGGGTGAAGAACGTCACCGTGCCCCTGGCCAAGCTGCCCGCCGCCGCAGACGGCTACCGCATCGCCGTCGTCAGCGACATCCACCTCGGCCCGATCCTCGGCCGCCGACACACGCAGCGGATCGTCGACACCATCAACGCCCAGCGCCCCGACCTCGTCGCCATCGTCGGCGACCTCGTCGACGGCACCGTCGACCACCTGGGCACGGCCGCGGAGCCGCTGGGGCAGCTGCGGGCGCGCGACGGCTCGTACTACGTCACCGGCAACCACGAGTACTTCGCCGGCGCCGCCGGCGCCGGCGAGTGGATAGACCACCTCCGCGAGCTCGGCCTGCACCCGCTGGAGAACGAGCGCACCGAGCTGCCCGGCTTCGACCTCGCCGGCGTCAACGACGTCTCCGGCGAGGACGTCGGCGAGGGCCCCGACTTCGGGCGCGCCCTCGGCGACCGCGACCCCGCGCGCGCCTCGGTGCTCCTGGCCCACCAGCCGGTCGTCATCCACGACGCGGTGGACCACGGCGTCGACCTGCAGCTGTCCGGCCACACGCACGGCGGGCAGCTGTGGCCCGTCACGTACGTCGCCGGCGCGGCGAACCCGACGCTGGCGGGTCTTGAGCGGTACGGGGACACCCAGCTGTACGTCACGCGCGGCGCGGGCGCGTGGGGGCCGCCGGTGCGGGTGGGCGCGCCGTCGGACATCACGATGGTGCGGCTGGCGTCACCCCGGGCCTGACGCCGCGGGAAGCGACCGGCGTGCCGGTCGCCGCGCGGCGTCCGGCCCGCGGTCGGCCGGCGCGCTACGTCTCCGCCTCCAGCACCCGGCACAGCGCCGCCAGCGCCCCCGGATACAGGTGGTCCGGCGGCGTCCCGTACCCCACCACCAGCGCCTCCCCCTCCGGCCCCGGCGCCTCCCCCGCCGCCGGCGCCGCGAAGTCGCCGCCCTCCTCCCACGCCCCCTGGCCGTACTCGTACGCCCCCAGCCGGGCCACCGCCAGCCCCTCCCGCGCCGCCCGCGCCAGCACCCGGCGCTCGGTCCCCGGCGGCAGCCGGACGACGGCGTGCAGCCCCGCGGCGATGCCGGTCACCGTCACCCGCGGCGCCCGCCGCGCCAGCTCGGCGACGAGGCGGTCGCGGCGGCGCCGGTAGCGCTGGCGCGCGGCGCGGACGTGCCGGTCGTAGCCGCCGGACTCGACGAACTCCGCCAGCGTCAGCTGGTCCACCACCCCCGGCGGCGTACGGCTCAGCGCCTGCACCTCGTGCACCGGGCGCAGCAGCCGCCCCGGCAGCACCATCCAGCCCAGCCGCAGCGCGGGCGACAGGCTCTTGCTGACCGTGCCCAGGTGCGCCACGTGCTCCGGGTCGAGCGACTGCAGCGCCCCCACCGGCTGCCGGTCGTAGCGGAACTCGCCGTCGTAGTCGTCGTCCAGCACCACCCCGCCCGTCGCCCGCGCCCAGTCGACGGCCGCCGCCCGCCGCTCCGGGGCGAGCGGGACGCCGGTGGGGAACTGGTGCGCCGGGGTGAGGAGGACGGCGCCGGTGCCGGTGGCGGGCAGGTCGGCGGTGGCGGTGCCCCCGTCGTCGTACGGCAGCGGCACCGTCCGCAGCCCGGCGTCGGTGAGCAGCCGGCGGTGCAGCCCAAGACCGTACGGCTCGACCGCGATCCGCCGCGTGCCCTGGGCGCGCAGCACCTCCGCCAGCAGCCGCAGCCCGCTGGTGAACCCGGCGCAGACCACGATCCGCGCCGGCTCCGCGTGCACGCCGCGCGCCCGCGCCAGATACCCGGCCAGCGCGCGCCGCAGCTCCACCCGGCCGCCGGCGCCCTCGTCGCCGAAGGCCGCCGACGGCGCCGCCGTACCCGCC
>NZ_BAAAPF010000588.1:0-2037 GCF_039531005.1 Streptomyces synnematoformans | reverse complement strand
CGGGGCTGCCGGTGGCGGGGGCGCCGCGGGTGCCGGCCGGGCCGGGCGGCGGCTCTGCGCGGCGGCCACCGGCAGCCGTACGACCGCGCCGCAGTCGCAGGACAGCTCCGGCCGCGGCCACTCGTCGCGCCGGTCGCAGACGGGGCAGCGCACGGTCACCCAGGAGTCCCGCCAGGTGCGGTGCTTCAGCTCCACCGGCACCCCGCCGCGCAGCAGCGGCAGCGTCAGCGGGGCGCCGCAGGCGCAGGGGAACGTGCTCGGGGTGTACGCGTGCTCGCGCCGGCAGGCCGGGCAGCGCACCGGCACGCTCTCGGGCATGGGAAGTGCTCCTGGTTCTAGGCCGCGTGGTCCGTTCCGCACTCCAGCATCCCGCACGAATCGGGCTCTTGACGACGTGCGCCGCCGCTCGCCGCCGGCAGCGCGGCGATCGCCGCCCCCGCCACGGGTCAGGTGTCCCGGCCCGACAGCCGCTCCACCCCGCGCAGCAGCGCGGAGTGGTCCAGGCCGCCGTCGCCCTGCTCCCGCAGCGCGGCGACGAGCTGCGCGACGAGCGCGCCGGCCGGCAGCGCGGCGCCGACCTCGCGCGCCGCGTCCGTGACGATGCCGAGGTCCTTGTGGTGCAGGTCGACGCGGAAGCCGGGGCGGAAGTCGCGGTCCAGGAAGTTGTCCTTCTTCCGGGCCAGCACCGTGGAGCCCGCCAGACCGCCGCCGAGCACGTCGAGGGCGGCCCGGAGGTCCACGCCGGACTTCTCCAGGAAGACCACGGCCTCGGCGCACGCCTGGATGTTGACCGCGACGACGAGCTGGTTGGCGGCCTTGACGGTCTGGCCGGCGCCGTGCGGCCCGCAGTGCACGACCGTCCGGCCGAGCGCCTCGAAGACCGGCAGGGCCCGCTCGAAGTCGGCCCGCTCGCCGCCGACCATGATGGACAGCGCCGCTTCGACGGCCCCGGCCTCCCCGCCCGAGACCGGGGCGTCGAGCACCCGGATCCCGCGCTCGGCGGCGTGCGCCGCCAGGTCCACGGAGGTCTGCGGGGTGATCGAGGACATGTCGATCAGCAGCGCGCCCGGCCGGGCGTGCGCCAGGATGCCGTCGGGCCCGTACGCGACGGCCTCGACCTCCGGCGACGCGGGGACCATCGTGATGATCACGTCCGCGTCGGCGACGGCCTCGGCGATCGAGCCGGCGGCGGTGCCGCCGGCCTTCGCCAGCCGGTCGAGCTTGTCCCGCCGCCGGGTGTGGCCGGTGACGGGGAAGCCCGCCGCGATCAGGTTCTCGGCCATGGGGGAGCCCATGATGCCGAGGCCGATCCAGGCAATCGAAGGCTGGTCGGCCCGGTCGGCCCCGGCGGCCGCGGAGTCGGTGGTCATGAGGGGGTGCCTTTCTGCCCTGCCCGGAGGCGCGGGCGTGGAGCGCGGTGCGGCGGGCGGCGGCGCGGCCGGGCGCTCCGGCCGGCGACGTCACCGACCGTGCTGCCGCGCCTATCGTGCGTGAGGATGACCTACTCGGGAAGGAGGCGCATGGCATCCGGTGCCGTCTATGGTCCTCCCGTGCAGAGCGAGGGAAGCGTCGGAGGCACAGTACGGCACCACCGGCCGCGGCGGCGCGGCCGGCCGGTGCCGCTGGACCTGCTCGCCGCCGCCGGGTTCGCGGGCCTGACGGTGCTGACCGCCCTCGCGCCGCTGTCCGCGCGCCCGCACCCGGGCTGGCTCGTCGCCGACGTCGCCGCGGCCACCGGCGCCGCGCCCGCGCTGCGCCGCTTATACCCGCTGCCCGCCTGTGCCGCGGCCCTGGTGGTGGCGGGGGCGACGGCGCCGCTGGGCTGGGGCGCCGCCGGGTTCGCCGCCCTCGCGTACACGCTCTACCCGGTGGCGCTCACCCAGCCGCGCCGCGACGTGGACGGCCGGGCCGTGGCCTGCGTGCTGGCCGCCGGCCCGCTGTGCCTGGCCGCCGCCGCGCTCGTCGGCGACGTGCCGGTCCACCCCGCGACGCTGGGCCTCGCCGTGCTGCTGCCCGCCGCCGCCTGGGTCGCCGGGC
>NZ_BAAAPF010000587.1:0-2041 GCF_039531005.1 Streptomyces synnematoformans | reverse complement strand
GTATCCGTACCGATTTCACCCCTGCGGGGGACGCCGCACCCGCCCACCGGCCCGGGGGCGGGCCCGGGGGGGGGGGGGGGGGGGGAGTCCGCCGCCGCGGCGCCGTGGGGGTCAGCCGGAGGTGACCTCGAAGTCGTTCGTGGTGAACTCCAGCCCGCCGGCCGCCGAGGTGATCTCGTAGCCGAACTGGACGTCGCCGACGGTCACGTCGCCCCACCAGCCCTCGTCGCTCAGCCAGCGGAGCACGGCCAGGAGGTCCACCTCGCCGGCGGTCGAGTCGCCGTGCCGGAGGAAGGAGAAGACCTCGTTGCTGCCGTTGCTCCCGCTGTAGACGTCCCAGGTGTGGCCGCCGAGCGCGACGGTGGTCCGGAACTGCCCGAGCGGTCCCACGGGGCCGGTCCAGTTCATCCAGAGCATGACCTCGTAGTCGTAGTCGACGTCCCACACGTCGTACGTGGTGTTGTACGCGCCGCCGCCCGGCACGGTGACGTCGTACGAGCTGCTGAGGTGGTCGATCCGGCTGACCGGCTCGTTCACGATCCACTTGGCGTTGGGGTACGACTTGATGCCGCCGGTGTCCGGGTGGTCGGCGTCGACGGTCCAGTTGTGGGCCGACTCCGCGGAGATGCACTGGCTGCCGGCGCCGGAGCCCCAGATGTTGTTGTAGAGGATGTAGCCGTCGGGCGACTGCCAGTTGCCCCACTGGTCGCAGGACTGCCAGGCCTGCGCCATCGCGGCCTGGGCGGGCACCGCCAGGTGGCCGAGGACCCCGAGCGCCGCCAGCAGCGGGGCGGCGATCAGGGTGCGTACGGCTCTGCTCAGGCGGCGGTGTCCGGTGGGGGTGCGCTTGCTGCGGCTCATCGCGCCACGCTCCTTGCGTCGTGTGGTGGGGGGTGCGCACAGGAGGGGTTGTGTTCCCCGTGTGCACGAGGACAGTGGCCGCGGGGCCGTCGAATGGTTGCCGTCGAATCGCCCCGGGTCCGGGTCCGGGGACCGGCCCCGGGGACCGGCCCCGGGGACCGGCCCCGGGGTCCCGTCCCGGTTCCGGGCTCAGTGGGCGTACGGCCAGCCGTCTCCGTCCCAGCCGAGCCAGTTGATGCCCAGCAGGGCCGCGCCGTTGTCGGCGTAGTAGTGGTAGACGAGGATGTCGTGGTCGGTGTCGGCGAAGACGTCCTGGTGGCCGGGGCCGTGGATGTGGTCGTGGCCGGCCATGATCTCGGTGCCGCCGCCGGCGGTCATCGCGGTGCCGTTGCGGTCGCGGTAGGGGCCGGCGATGTCGGTGGACCGGCCGACCATGACCCGGTAGGTGCTGTCGGCCCCCTGGCAGCACCGGTCGAAGGAGACGAAGAGGTAGTAGTAGCCGCCCCGCCGGAAGATCGTGGGCGCCTCGATGGCGCCGCCGCCGCGGCCGGCGATCGCGACCATGCTGTTGTCGAGCCGCCTGCCGGTCGCCGGGTCGATCCGGATGAGCTTGATGCCGGACCAGAACGAGCCGAAGGCCAGCCACCAGCGGCCCTCGGCGTCCACGGCGAGGTGCGGGTCGATGGCGTTGTAGTCGTCCGAGCCGCCGGACTCGATGACCAGGCCCTGGTGCGTCCAGCTGCCCGACTCGCCGCTGGAGCTGGTGGCCAGGAAGATCGCCGAGTGGTTGGAGCCGAAGGTGGAGGCCGAGTAGTACAGGTGGTACTGCCCGTTGTGGTGGCTCAGGTGCGGCGCCCACAGGTTGCGTGAGCCTCCGGTGTACTGGCTGGTCCACGGCGCGCCGCCGGGGAAGGCGCTGCCGGCGTTGCGGAAGTCTGTGCGGTCGGCGGACGTCTTCAGGGCGACGTTGTTGCCGGTGTGGGCGACGAGGTAGCCGCCGGAGGGCCGCTTGACGAACGACGGGTCGTGCACGCCGGTGTCCCCGGTCACGACGCCCGGGAAGGGGTACGCGGCCGGGGCGGCGCCGGCCGCCGTGGGGCGCAGCCCGGACGCGCCGATCACGGAGGCGCCCGCCAGGGCGCCGGTCGCCAGCGCGCCGGGCAGCAGCCGGCGCCGGGAC
>NZ_BAAAPF010000586.1:0-2073 GCF_039531005.1 Streptomyces synnematoformans | reverse complement strand
CGGTCCGCCCGGCCCGCCCGGACGGCCCGGCGGGGCGCCGGTCGGCGAGCCGCAGAGCCCGCCCCGGCGCGACCCGCGGCTGGCCGTCTCCGGCGCCGCGCTGCTCATCCTCTCCGCACTCCTCTTCGGCTTCGCCGCCAACCTGACCCTCGTCGGCCACCTCCAGCACGCCCGCGGCCAGCAGACCGGCTACGCCCAGCTGCGCGACCAGCTCGCCCAGGGCGTCGCCCCGGTCGGCCAGACCGACATCGACGGCAAGGTGCTCTCGCCCGGTACGCCGGTGGCGCTGCTGCGCGCACCGGACGCCGGGATCCGTGAGGTCGTCTTCGAGGGCACCACCTCCGGCGTGCTGACCGCGGGGCCCGGGCACCGCCGGGACACCGCGCTGCCCGGGCAGGCGGGCACCAGCGTCATCATGGGCCGGCAGTGGGGCTACGGCAGCCCGTTCGTCAACCTCGACGAGCTGGAGTCCGGCGACGAGATCGAGGTCGTCACCGGGCAGGGCCGGCACACGTACCGCGTCACCGGGCGGCGCGAGGCCGGGGACCCGATCCCCGACGCGGTCGGCGAGGGCGAGGGCCGGCTGCAGCTGATGACCGCGACGGGTCCCGCGTACACCCCCCGCGGCCTGCTGCGGATCGAGGCCGAACTGGTCTCCGACGTCCAGCCGCGGCCCGCCCGGCTGATCGGCTCCGGGATGCTGAGCGACGCCGAGGAGCCGCTGGCGGGCGACCCCGCCGCGTGGGTGCCGATCCTGCTCTGGAGCCAGTTGCTGCTCGTCGTCGCCGCGGCGGTCACCTGGGCGTACCGCCGCTGGGGCCGCTGGCAGGCGTGGATCACCGGCGTGCCCGTGCTCGGCGCCGTCGGCATCGCGCTGTCCGGCGAGGTCACCCGGCTCCTGCCCAACCTGCTGTGACCGTTTCGTGCACACCCCTGAATCCCCCGAACCCCGTGGAAGGTGAGGCCATGTCGCTCACGGACACCACCGTCGAGCTGCCCCCGGTCGGCGCGGGCCGGCCCGCGACCCTCGAAACCCGCGACGTCTCCGCCTGGTTCGGCGACCACAAGGTGCTGGAACGGGTGTCGCTGACCATGCCGCCGCACCGGGTGACGGCGCTCATCGGCCCCTCCGGCTGCGGCAAGTCCACGTACCTGCGCATCCTCAACCGGATGCACGAGCTGGTCTCCTCCGCCGCGCTCGCCGGCGAGGTGCTGCTGGACGGCGAGGACATCTACGACCGCGGCCGGCGCATCACGCACGCCCGCCGGCAGATCGGCATGGTCTTCCAGAAGCCCAACCCGTTCCCGGCCATGTCGATCTACGACAACGTGCTGTCCGGGCTGAAGCTGAACGGCATCCGCGCCGCCCGCGCGGACAAGGACGCCCTCGTCGAGGAGTGCCTGACCAAGGCGGGCCTGTGGAAGGAGGTACGCGACCGGCTGCGCCAGCCCGGCGGCGCGCTCTCCGGCGGCCAGCAGCAGCGGCTGTGCATCGCCCGCTCCCTGGCCGTACGCCCCCGGGTGCTGCTGATGGACGAGCCGTGCTCGGCGCTCGACCCGACGTCCACGCGCCGTGTCGAGCAGACCATCGGCGAGCTGATGCACGAGGTGACGATCGTCATCGTCACCCACAACATGCAGCAGGCGCAGCGCGTCTCGCAGCAGTGCGCGTTCTTCCTGGCCGAGCACGGCACGCCGGGCGCCGTCGTCGAACACGGGCCGACCGAGGCGATGTTCGACAGCCCGCAGGACGAGCGCACCTCCGACTACGTCCACGGCCGCTTCGGCTGATCCGCGGCGATCCGCGGCGATCGGCGGCTGATCGGCGGCTGATCGGCGGCTGATCCGCCGGCGGTCTCCGACCGGCGCCGCCCCACCGGGCGGCCGTACGCCCGCCCGTCCTTCGACCCGGAGGTGACCTGAGTTGTCCGCACCCCTGCAACACCGTACCGCCGCGGCGGCGGTGGCCCTGGCGGCCGTGGCGGCCCTCGCCGCCTGCGGCTCGCCCGGCCACCCGCCGGCGGTGCGGTGTTGCAGGGGTGGGGACAACTCAGGTCACCTCCGGGTCGAAGG
>NZ_BAAAPF010000585.1:0-2081 GCF_039531005.1 Streptomyces synnematoformans | reverse complement strand
CCGCGACGTGGGCATGGCCACCTGGCTGCTGAGCGAGGCCGCGCGCCGCGTCGGCGGCACCCGCTGCCCCGCGCTGTTCCTCGTCCTCGGCCGGCACCGCCGGCTGTTCCGCGGCTGGCTGCGGTTCGCCGGCCGGCTGATGCCGCGCGGCACGCTGCCGCGCCGGGAGACCGAGCTGGTGATCCTGCGGGTGGCGCAGCTGCGGAGCTGCCGCTACGAGTTCGAGCACCACCGCAGGCTCGGCCGCCGGGCCGGGCTGACCCCCGCCGACGTCGCCCGGGTCACGGCCGGCCCCGAGGCGGACGGCTGGACGGACCGGGAGCGCACGCTGCTCGCCGCCGTGGACGCGCTGCACCGCGACCGGGACCTGGACGACGCCTGCTGGCGGCGGCTGCGTGCCCACCTGGACGAGAAGGCGGCCATCGAGCTGCTGCTGCTCGCCGGCCACTACGAGATGCTCGCCACCACCATCGCCGCCCTGCGCCTGCAGCCCGACCCGCCGCGCTGAGCGCCTCCGGCGGGTGCTGCGGTGAAGACCCGTTCCGGGGGCTCCGCGCCCGGACCCCCCGCCCGGGGGTGGACCTGCCCGGAAGACGCGAGATCATGGACGCATCGTTCCCGGCCCAGCTGGAGGTATCGTGGCCGCGCCCTCGTCTCCCACCGCCGCGGGTCCCGCCCGGCACGTCGTGGCCGTCGTCGGCGTGGGCGCCGCGGGTGCCCTGACCGCGATGCAGCTCTGCGAGACCGCGGTCCGGCGCAGCACCCCGCTGGAGCTGGTGCTGATCGACCCGGCGCCCGAGGCGGGCCGCGGCGTCGCGTACGCCACGCCCGACCCGCGGCACCGGCTGAACGTCCCGGCCGGCGGCATGAGCTGCTACCCGGACGACCCCACGCACTTCGTCCGGTGGCTCCGCGCCCACGGCGAGCCGGCCGCCTCCGCCTGCGACTTCGTCTCCCGGCACCGCTACGGCGCCTACCTCGCCGACTCCCTGGGCCAGGCCGTCATCCGCGCCCACGGCACGGTCGCGGTGCGCCGGCTGCGGATGAAGGCGACCGGCTGTACGTGGGCCGCCGGCGGGTCCGCCACCCTGCGTCTCGCCAACGGCCGCACCCAGCGCGCGGACAGCGTCGTCATCGCCACCGGCCCGGCGCCCGGCCCCGGCGGCTGGGCGCCCGGGACGCTGCGGGCGAGCGCACGCTTCGTCGCCGACCCCTGGGCGCCCGGCGCCCTGGACGCACTCACCGCCGACACCGCCGACACCGGGGACGACGACGCCGGCGCCCCCGGCGTGCTGCTCGTCGGCACCGGCCTGACCGCCGTGGACGTCGCCCTGACGCTGGAGCGCCCGGGCCGCCTCGTGCACGCCGTCTCCCGCGGCGGCGAGCTGCCCCGCCCGCACGCCCTGACGCCGCTGCCGCCCCTCCTGGCCGACGCCGCCCTGCCCGGCCTGCCGCTGGCGGAGCTGCGCGCCGCAGTGCGCCGGCCCGTCGGCGCCGCCGTACGGGCCCACGGCGACTGGCGCCCGGCCGTGGACGGGCTGCGCCCGCTGACGCAGGCGATGTGGGCCCGCCTCTCCGACGCCGACCGGGCGGACTTCCTGGCCCGCGACGCCTCCCGCTGGAACGTCCACCGCCACCGCATGCCCCCGGCCACCGCGGAGGCCGTGCGGCGGGCGCTGGCGGCCCGGCGGCTGCGGCTGCACACCGGGCAGGTGCACGACGTCGCCGAGCGGCCGGACGGGAGCCTGGACGTCACGCTGAGCGGCGGGGGGACGCTGCACGTCGGCTGGGTCGTCGACTGCACGGGTCCCGGGCTGCGCGTCGAGGAGTGCGCCGACCCGCTGTGGCGGGGGCTGCTGGCGGACGGCACGGCCACGCCGGGCCCGCTGGGCATCGGCGTCGCCACGGACGCGGGCCGGCTCCGCCCGGCCGCCGGCCCGGCCGCGGCGACACGGGACGGCTCCCCCGCGACCACTGCCCGCCCCGCCGGTGGCCGCCCCGCCGGTGGCCGGCCCGCCGCGCCCCCGCCCCTGTTCCCCCTCGGCTCCGCCCCCCCCCGCGGGCTGTGGGGGACCACCGCC
>NZ_BAAAPF010000584.1:0-2081 GCF_039531005.1 Streptomyces synnematoformans | reverse complement strand
TGCGGTCGCCCTCGGTGCCGGCGATGCGGTGGAAGACCATGCCGATGGCGGTCTCGGACGGGCCGTAGCCGTTGGTGATCTCCAGTCCCGGCACCAGCTCGCGCAGCCGGTGCACGGCGTGCGGGATGATCTCCTCGCCGCCCACGACGAGGTGGCGCAGCGACGCCACCTTAGCCACCGCCGCCGGCTCGGCCTCCAGCAGCGCCACCAGCATGCCGAGGATCGCGGGCACGAAGTCCGTGACGGTGACGCGGTGGCGGTGGATGACCTCCACTGTCCGCTCCAGGTCCAGGAACTCGCCTTGCTCTGGCACGATCGTGCGACCGCCGGTCGTCAGCGGCCAGAGCAACTGCCAGATCGCCGAGTCGAAGGTGTGCCGGCTGTTCTGCAGCACGACCTCGTCGCCGGTGGCGGCGAACCAGCGGGTCATGAAGCGCAGCCGGTTGGTCAGCCCGCGGTGCACGTTCAGCGCGCACTTCGGCGCACCGGTGCTGCCCGAGGTGAACACGCCGTACGCCACCGTGTCCGGGCCCGGCTCCGGCATGTCGGGCCCGCGTCCGCGCGGGCGGATGCGGTGCGCGGCGACCACGTGGGCGCCGTGCGCCACGACGGCGGCGGTCGCGGTGAGCACCAGCGGCGGCGCGGGGCGCGCCAGCACGGCGCGCAGGCGCTCCTCCGGCCAGGCCGGGTCGCACAGGGTGAAGGCGGCGCCGAGCTTCATCACCGCCACCAGGCACAGGGGCAGTTCGAGGCTGTTGCCGAGGACGACGGGCACGACGTCGCCGGCGCGCACCCCCGCCTCGGCCAGCTCGGCCGCCAGCCCGTTGGCGAGTGCGTCGAACTCCGCGTACGTGAGGGTGGTCTCCGTCGGGCCGTGGTAGGTGACGGCGGGGCGGTCCGGCGTGCGGGCACGCTGCTGTTCGATGAGGGCGGTCACCGGGTGGTACGGGCCGTGGTCGGCCCGGCCGCCGGCGAGGTGCCAGATGGTGTCCGACATGTCCAGCAAGCTCTCTCCCTTAGGGGTTTTGGGGTCAGAGAGGTGCCGTGCGGGTGCGGACGGCGGTGACGTCCGCGACGAGCGGGCCGAGTGCGGGCGGTGGTGCGTCCCCCGTGGCGAGGGCGGCGAGCAGCGCGCCGGCCGCGGGGGCGGTCTGGATGCCGTAGCCGCCGAGTCCGGCGAGCCAGCTGAACCCCGGCGCGTCCGGGTCGGGTCCGATCACCGGGGTGTCGTCGGGCGCGGCGGTGCGCAGCCCCGCCCAGGCGTGCGGCACGTGCCGCAGCGGGAGCGCGACCATCGCCTCGAACCGCGCGATCGCGAGCGCCACGTCGGCGTCGTCGTGGCGCACCGGACCCGGTGCCGCGGGTGTCGCGTCGGCGGGGGAGAGCAGCAGTCCGCCGGGCTCGGGGCGGGCGTAGAAGGTGTCGGCGACGTCGGTGACCATCGGCCAGCCGGCGACGTCGCGGCCGTCCGGGACCCGGGCGAGCGCGGCCGTGCGGCGGTACGCCACGAGCCCGGCCGGCGGCACGCCGGCCAGCCGGGCGACGTCGTCGGCCCACGCGCCCGCGGCGTTGACGACGAGCGGCGCGGAGAAGTCGCCGGCGGGGGTGGCGGCGTGCCACCGCCCGCCGCGGCGGCCGAGCCCGGTGACCCGGGCACCGGTCACCACCGTGCCGCCGGCGGCCCGCAGCCCCCGCAGGAAGCCCTGGTGCGCGGCGTCCACATCGACGTCACAGGCGCCCGGCTTGTGCAGCGCCCGGTCGAACGCGCCGGGGCGCAGCAGCGGGCAGAGCCCCAGCGCCTCCCCGGGGGTCAGCTCCACCGCGGGCCGCGGCGCGTCGGCCCCCGCGGCCTTCGCGGCCGCGAAGGCCGCGGCGGTGTCCGGGGTGCCGAGGGCGAGGACGCCGCGCGGCGTGAGCAGCGGGCCGGCGGCGAAGCCCGCGGGCGGGGCGGCGTAGAAGGCCCGGCTGTACCGGGTGAGCGCCCGCACCGCCGCGTTGCCGAAGTACTCGCTGAACAGCGCCGCGGAGCGCCCGGTCGCGTGCATCCCCGGCGCCCGCTCCGCCTCCAGCAGCGTCACCCG
>NZ_BAAAPF010000583.1:0-2127 GCF_039531005.1 Streptomyces synnematoformans | reverse complement strand
CGCCCCGCGTGCGCGCGGCGGGCGGTGACCGCGGATGACGGCCCGCCGGCCACCGGCCGGCTCCGCCCCGTACCGCACCGCACCGCGTCACGGCGGCGCGCCACGTCACGGCACCCGCCCTCCGCTTCCCGACCCCGACCCCCGGGCCGCCCGTGGCAACGACGCCCCGCCCGGCCGCCGCCGCGTCGCCGCCGCCCGCCGCCCCCCGCCCACCCCTCCGGAGGAGCCTTGCTGACCGTCGACTTCACCCGCTTCCCGCTCGCACCCGGCGACCGCGTGCTCGACCTGGGCTGCGGCGCCGGGCGGCACGCCTTCGAGTGCTACCGGCGCGGCGCCCGCGTCGTCGCCCTCGACCGCGACGGCGCCGAGCTCCGCGAAGTCGCCCGCTGGTTCGCGGCGATGGCGGAGGCGCGCGAGGCGCCGGCGGGCGCCTCCGCCGCCGCCGTCGAGGGCGACGCGCTGTCGCTGCCCTTCCCCGACGACGGCTTCGACGTCGTGATCGTCTCCGAGGTGATGGAGCACATCCACGACGACAAGGGCGTGCTCGCCGAGGCCGTGCGCGTGCTGCGCCCCGGCGGCCGGATCGCGGTCACGGTCCCGCGCTACGGGCCGGAGAAGGTCTGCTGGGCGCTCTCGGACGCGTACCACGAGGTCGAGGGCGGCCACATCCGCATCTACAAGGCCGACGAACTGGTCGGCAGAATCCGCGAGTCGGGCCTGCGGCCGTACGGCCTCCACCACGCGCACGCGCTGCACGCGCCGTACTGGTGGATCAAGTGCGCGGTCGGCGTGGACAACGACAGGTCGCCGGCGGTGCGCGCGTACCACAAGCTGCTGGTCTGGGACATCATGAAGAAGCCGCTGGCGACCAGGCTCGCCGAGCGGCTGCTCGACCCGGTCATGGGCAAGAGCGTCGTCGTCTACGCGACCAAGCCGCACGAGGGCGGCCGGTGACCGGCTCCGAACGGACGGAACACCTGGTCCTGCCCGGCGTGCTCTCCGCCGCCGAGGTGGGCAGGACCGTCGCCGGGATCGCCGCGGTGCAGCGGGACGACGGGGCGATCCCGTGGTTCCGCGGGCACCACCTCGACCCGTGGGACCACACCGAGGCCGCCATGGCGCTGGACGCGGCGGGCGAGCACGGGCGGGCGGAGGCGGCGTACGAGTGGCTGCGGGCGCACCAGCTCGCGGACGGCTCCTGGTACGCGGCCTACGCCGACGGGGACGCGGCCCGGCCGACCGACCTCGGCCGGGAGACGAACTTCTGCGCGTATCCGGCCGTCGGCGTCTGGCACCACTATCTGGCCACCGGCGACGAGGCGTTCCTGCGCCGGATGTGGCCGGCGGTGCACGCGGCGGTGGAGTTCGTGCTGCGGCTGCAGCAGCCGGGCGGGCAGATCGGGTGGAAGCGCGAACCGGCGGGCCGGGCGGAAGGGGCGGACCGGGAGGAAGGGGCCGGCCGGGAGGAAGGGGCCGGCCGGGAGGAAGGCGCCGCCGCGGGGGCGGTGCGCACCGAGGCGCTGCTGACCGGCTCCTCGTCCGTCCACCACGCGCTGCGCTGCGCGCTGGCCGCCGCCGAGCGGCTGGGTGAGCCGCAGCCCGGCTGGGAGCTGGCCCTCGGCCGGCTCGCGCACGCGATCCGGCGGCACCCGGAGCGGTTCCTCGACAAGGGCCGCTTCTCGATGGACTGGTACTACCCCGTGCTCGGCGGCGCGGTTACCGGCGCGGCCGCGGTGGAGCGCATCGAGCGCGAGTGGGACCGCTTCGTCGTCCCCGGGCTCGGCGCGCGCTGCGTCAGCGACCGGCCGTGGGTGACCGGCGGCGAGAGCGCGGAGCTGGCGCTCGCGCTGTGGGCGGCGGGCGACGGCGAACGGGCGCTGGAGATCCTGCGCTGGCTCAAGCACCTGCGCGCCGACGACGGCATGTACTGGACGGGGTACGTCTTCGAGGACGACGCGATCTGGCCCGCCGAGCTGACGTCGTGGACGGCGGGGGCGCTGCTGCTGGCCATCGCGGCGGTCGGCGGCGACGAGGCGACGACGGCGGTCTTCGGCGGCGCGGGGCTGCCGGCGGGGCTGGACCCGGGCTGCTGCTGAGCGGCGGGGGCGGGGCGGCCGGGCGGGTCGG
>NZ_BAAAPF010000582.1:0-2129 GCF_039531005.1 Streptomyces synnematoformans | reverse complement strand
CGAGGCCGACCTCCTCGGCCTTGAGCGCGATCGCGGTCATCGACGTGATCCGCTCGTGCTCGCTCGGCACCCGCCCCGTGGTGGGGTCCTGGGTGACGTCACCCACACTGAAGATCCCGAACTGCACCGGACTCACCTCTCCGTGGTTGAAAGCTCAATCACACCGGAGAACGTGCGTCCGCGCAACCCTATTCCCCCCGCGCTCACCCCCTGTGTTCCGGCAGGTGGAAGCCCCGGTGCGGGTCCGCGCAGGGGTCAGGGACATGGACCCGCACCGGGGAGTCACAGCCGACCGGACCCGGCCTCCCGCGCCGGGTCCGGCCGGGGCCGCATCAGGCGGAGGGGAACAGCTCGGCGTAGACCGCGAAGGCGATCGCCAGGCCCGCCTGGGCCCAGAAGCGGTGGTACGTGAACTCGGGCGCCGGCCCGCCGTCGAGGTGGGCCTGGACCTTCTCCCAGTCCGGGTCGTCGCGGTAGAACGAGCGCAGCCCGATGAAGGTCACGCCGGGCTCGATGGTGTCGCCGTTGGGCATGGTGCCGGACCAGCCGTCCGGTATGTACACCTCGTCGGCGAAGCGGCCGTAGTCGGCGCGGGTCTCCGGCAGGGCGATGCCGAGGCCGTCCGCGTTGGCGGCCAGCGCGTCCAGCAGCCGTTTGGCCAGGTCGGCGGTGGCGGTGTCGCCGGCCTTGGCGGCGTAGTACGTCAGCGTCTTGGCCAGCGCCGAGGCGACGCCCACGTCCGTGCCGTACTCGGCGACCGAGACGTGCAGCCCGTTGTTGGCTCCGGGGTTCGCCGGGTCCCAGTCGTCCGGGGCGCCCTCCCACGACAGCGTCGCCGGGATCCGGAACGTGCCGTCGGCCTCCGCGGTGATCTCGGGTGTGACCCAGGCCACCCACTTCTCCAGCAGTTCCTGCGCCGTGGTGTTGCCGGAGGCGTAGTACAGCTCCGCGACCCGCTCCATGCCCCAGCACTGCATGCCGAACCAGTTGTTGCTGGGCGGGTCGTGGTAGACGGGCTGCCAGTCGTAGAACATGCCGTAGAAGGTGGGCGTGCCGGCCGGCGGGCTGCCGTACTGGCCCTCCCAGCTGTTGGTGCAGCCGCCGGCGATGGCGCCCTCCGCCGACTGCAGCCAGCGCAGGAACTCCAGCTGCCGGGACAGGCTCGTCGACCAGTCGTCCTTCGCGGTGGGCGACCGGGGCGTCAGCTGCGGCACGGTGGACAGCGCCCAGGCGGCGAAGACGTTCTGGTAGCCCTGGTGGGAGGCGCCGTCGCCGATGCGCCAGGCCCAGTTTCCGCCGCTGGCGGCGCCGCCCCAGGCGTAGTACCAGGACAGCAGGTAGTGCTGGGAGCTGCGGCCGGAGCCGGCGGGGCAGCCCGTGGGGCTGGTGCAGTCGCCGATCTGCTTGAAGTACTTGTCGAACATCGCGTACCGCAGGTAGTCGCCCATCTTCGCGGCGCGCTCGACCGACGCGGATATCTGGCCCTCGTTGCCCTGCTCCGAGGCCCAGGTCAGCGCCCAGTACGCGGCCTGGACGGCACGGGCGTCCGCGTCGGGCGCGTTGGTGTACTTCCACTGCTGCGCGTACTGCTGGTCGCCGACGAAGAGGTCGAGGTAGCCGTTGGGGCCGCCGAACTCGAAGAGGTCGGTCGTCGGCTGGGGGACGGTCTCCCAGACGGACTCCTCCGAGCCGCGCTGGTAGGTGTTGATGTACGACGGGCCGGGGCCGGGCCCGTTCTGGCCGCCGGTGCCGGGGGTGTTGCCGTAGCCGTAGACGTTGTCGACGTCGAGCAGCCAGTGCATCCCGTAGATGTCCATCGTCCCGTACGCGGACGCCAGCTCGGCGGCCAGCGGGTCCTGGCCGACGGGCACGTCCGGGTCCAGCTGGGCGGGGTACTGGGTGACGTCGGGGTGCTCGGGCGCGTACGTCGCGGGCGAGCCGGGGTTGTACCCGTCGTTGGTGGGCTGGTCGGCCCGGGTGGGGATGATGTACTGCTCGGTCGTCTCCCAGGCGCTGTTGAACGGGCCCCAGTCGCCGGTGACTCTGCCGTACGCGGCCTCCAGCCAGATCCAGTAGCTGAACGCCTCCGAGGTGGTCTGGTGGCCGTGGTCGGGCGCCTCGACGATCAG
>NZ_BAAAPF010000581.1:0-2141 GCF_039531005.1 Streptomyces synnematoformans | reverse complement strand
CGCCGGGGAGACCGCGGTGTCCCCGCGGCGCCCTGCCCGTCGCGCGCTGCTGCGCGGGCTCGCCTGCGGCGCCGCCGGCCTCGCGGTCGGTGGGGGCGGTGCGTACGCGTACCGCCGTGCGACGGAGGAGGATCCGCCGGTCTACCGCACCACCCCCGCGAAGGGCGCCCCGCCCAAGCCGCTGTGGGTCTACTCGCTGCAGGGCCAGGAGGCCAGCGGCGTCAGCGTCATCGGCAGGATCGCCGTCGTGGAGACGCTGGGCGCGCTCACCGCGGTGAACGTGCGCACGGGCAGGAAGGTCTGGGACTCCGACGTGTTCGCGGACGGGAGCCTGATCGACCTCGGCCGCGGCCTGGCGCTCGTCCCCCAGTCCCTCAGCGGCATCGCGGTCATCGACGTCGCCAGCGGCAAGTCGAAGGGCGCCATCGAGAAGTACTCGCTCAACAGCAAGATCGGCTACCAGGAGCCCGCCGGCGCCGCCGACGGGGTCTTCTGCTTCCTCGGCGTGGAGAGCGGGAACACGGAGAAGTTCCACGCCGTGGCGTACGACACGAGGAAGCGCGAGGAGGTGTGGAGCACACCGCTGCCCAAGGGCTTCGGCGACCTGAGCGCCGACCCGATCAGCGACGGCGACCACGTCAAGCTCCGCGGGCGCGAGATGCTCGTCCCCAGCGCCCCCACCGCCGGCTTCGCCTTCACCTACCTGGCGCTCGACGTGCGCGGCGGCGACAAGGCGTGGGAGCAGAAGTACGACGGGATCGCGGACCACGCCGGCCCCAGCACGTTCGCGACCGGGGCCGGCATCCTCGTCAGCCCCGAGAACGACGCGAACAGGCTGCGCGGGTACGAGATGCGCGGCGGCAAGCTGGTGTGGAAGCAGCCGATGAAGGACCACTTCTTCGCCGCGCTGACCGACCCGAAGTCCCGCGTGCTGTACGGCACGCAGGACGCGCACATGGTCGCGATCTCGGTGCAGAACGGCAAGCGGCTGTGGCGCACGCCGGTGTACTCCGGCGGCAGGTACGACGTCAACGACATCGTGCTCAGCGGCACCGGCCGGACCCTCTTCTACAGCAACGACGCCGAGGTGCAGGCGTTCGACGCCCGCGACGGCTCCCCGCTGTGGCGGTTCGCGACAGTCAGCGAGGCCGGCGGCTCCTCCACCGACGGCCCCGGCGTCTCCGGCCGCGTGCTCGCCGCGGGCGACGGCATCGCCCTCGTCATGTCCAAGGACGCCCTCTACGCACTCCCGGTGGACTGATCCATGGCTGCCTCGATGACGCCTCTCACCCACGACGACCCGCAGCGCCTCGGCCCGTACCGGCTCGTCGCCCGCCTCGGCAGCGGCGGCATGGGCACCGTCTACCTCGCCCGCTCCGCGGGCGGGCGCACCGTGGCGCTGAAGACCATGCACGCCGACCTCGTCAGCGGCGAGGCGGGCACCGCGGGCGCCGAGTTCCGCACCCGGTTCCGGCTGGAGACCGACGCCGCCCGGGTCATCGGCGACCGCTACGGCGCCGAGGTCGTCGACGCCGACCCGCTGGCGGAGACGCCGTGGCTGGCGACGGAGTACGTGCTCGGCCCGCCGCTCGACGAGGCGGTCGCGGTGTGCGGCCCGCTGCCGGAGGCCACCACGCGGGCCCTGGGCGCCGCGCTCTGCGAGGCGCTGGGGCAGCTGCACCGCTCCGGCGTGGTGCACCGGGACCTGAAGCCGTCGAACATCCTGCTCACGTCGGCCGGTCCGAAGGTCATCGACTTCGGCATCGCCCGGGCCGCGGGCGACGACCACCTGACCCGTACGGGCACCGCGGCGGGCACGCCCGCCTTCATGTCGCCCGAGCAGGCGTCCGGCGTCGAGCACACCCCGGTCGGCGACGTGTTCGCGCTCGCCGGCGTGCTGGTCTTCGCCTGTACGGGCCACGGCCCCTTCGGCGGCGGGCAGGCCGCGGATCTGCTGTACCGGGTGCGCTACGGCGAGGCCGACCTGTCCGGCGTGCCGGCCGGGCTGCTGCCGCTGCTGCAGCGCTGCCTGGCCAAGGAGCCGGAGCACCGGCCCGGCACCGAGGAGCTGGCGGGCCTGCTCGCCGAGGTGCTGCCGGGCGGCGCCGCCGACTTCGCCGACCACCTCCCGGACGCCCTGC
>NZ_BAAAPF010000580.1:0-2158 GCF_039531005.1 Streptomyces synnematoformans | reverse complement strand
GCCGGCCCCGCGACGGCGGCGGCCACCACCAGCTCCCTGCCCCCGGCGCCGCCCGCCTGCAGGCGCTCCGCGGCGGCGGCGCTGGCGCTGGTCGGGCCGCGGCGGGTGCCGGAAAGCCAGTCCGGAAGCCTGCGTACCCGTGCCATGCGTCCCCTCACCTCGGCCCGTCGTCCCGATGGCCCCGATCTTCATGCTGCCACCTGACCGGGTGCCCGTAGGCCGATACTGTGCCACGGTATGCCATCCGGACCGCCGGCCGCCCTCCGGTACCGAGGCGCCGGGACCCGCCGCGGCCGCCGGCCGCCGGCCGGCCCGTACGCCCGGACCTGCGCGGATGCGGACGATCAGGCTGACGGACACGCCCCCGGGCCGGCGCGGCGCGCGATGAAAACGTGACCACCGCGCACCAGTGCGTATCGCCCTGATTGCGCCAGTGGCGGGCGGTGAACCGCGGGGCGTTCCCGCCGGTGCCGTCGCGCCCCGCGACACGTCTCCGGCCACTCGTGTCGCAGTGCTGCGCGCGCGGCACTTCAGCGGGCACCATTCGGTTACGTGCGTCGGCGCGCGCGATCCGCGGGCCGGCGCTTGGTCGTCAGCAGTGAGGAGCCCTCGTTGTTGCGCACAGCCTCGGCGCGCCGGTACCTGATGTGCCCACCGGCACACTTCGCCGTCACGTACTCCATCAACCCGTGGATGGACCCCGCCAAGCCCGTCGACCTCCAGCTCGCGCTCGCGCAGTGGGAGGACCTCGTCGCCCGCCAGCGTTCCCTCGGCCACACCGTCGAGCTGCTGGAGCCCGACCCCGCCCTGCCGGACATGGTCTTCGCCGCCAACGGCGCGCTCGTCGTCGACGGCCGCGTGCTCGGCGCGCGCTTCGCCTACCCGCAGCGCAGCGGCGAGGCCACCGCCCAGCGCCGCTGGTTCCGCGCCCACGGCTTCACCGACTACCACCTGCCGGAACACGTCAACGAGGGCGAGGGCGACTTCGCCGTCACCCGCTCCTGGATCCTCGCCGGGCGCGGCTTCCGCAGCAGCCCCGAGTCGCACGCCGAGGCACAGGAGTACCTGGGCCGGCCGGTCATCGGCCTCGACCTCGTCGACCCGCGCTTCTACCACCTCGACACCGCGCTGTGCGTCCTGGACGACTCCACCGACACCGACGTCATGTACTACCCGGCCGCCTTCTCGCCGGGCAGCCGGGACGTCCTCGCCCGGCTCTTCCCCGACGCCGTCCTGGCGGCGGAGGAGGACGCGCTGGCGCTGGGCCTCAACGCCGTCAGCGACGGCCGCCACGTGCTGCTGCCGCAGGGGGCGGCCGGGCTGGCCGCCCCGCTGCGGGCGCGGGGCTTCGAACCGATCCCGATGGACCTGACGGAGCTGCTCAAGGGCGGCGGCAGTGTGAAGTGCTGCACGCTGGAGCTGCGCGACTGAGCGGCTGCGGGACCGAGCGGCCGACCAGCTCCGCTTTTCCTGGCCTCGTGGCCTCGTGGCCTCGTGGCCTCGTGGCTGATCGGCCGGGTCAGGGAAGGCCGTGGCCGTCGCCCTCCGGCGGCGGCCACGCATCGCCCCACCGCACGTCCCGGGCGGCCCGGTAGCGCGGCCCCTGCCGCTTGGAGACGGTCGTACCGGCCAGCCCCTCGCCGGCCGTGCACAGCTGCAGCAGCACCTGGCCCTTGCGCAGCTGCGGATGGCGTACGACGCGGCCGGCCGCCGGCGCCCCGCCCACGCGGTCCGGGCGGGCGGCGGCCACGTACGCGAACTTCTCGTCCTCGTGCCCCAGCTCGCCGCCCTTGATCCGCCGGTGCAGCGCGGACCGCTGGACGCGGGCGGCGAAGTGGCACCAGTCGGCGGTCCCCGCCATGGGGCACGCCGCGCTGTGCGGACACGGCGCCAGCACCTCGAACCCGGCGGCCACCAGCTGCCGCCGCGCGTCGAGCACCCGGCGGTACCCCTCCGGCGTACCCGGCTCCACGACCACGACGCCGCCGCGCGCGCTGCGGGCCGCGTCCGCGACGACGCCGCGGCGTACGTCCTCGGACAGCTCGCCGAGCACGTACGAGACGGTGACCAGCCCGGCCGGCGCCCACGCGGAGCCGGCCGTGCCGACCGGGTGGCGGCGCCACTCGGCGGCGCGTACCGCCGGGGCGGCGGCGCCGGC
>NZ_BAAAPF010000579.1:0-2160 GCF_039531005.1 Streptomyces synnematoformans | reverse complement strand
TCTCGACCCAACTCGTCGAGGACGCCATCGTCTTCGTCAAGGGCCGCCTCGACAAACGCGAGGACGTCCCCCGCCTGGTCGCCACGGAACTCGTCGTCCCCGACCTCAGCACCGCGGGCGAACGCGCCCCGGTCCGCCTCGACCTCGCCGAGGCGCAGGTCACGCCCGAGTCCGTGGGCCGCCTCAAGGCGGTGCTCGCGGCCCACCCCGGCCCGTCCGACGTGCACCTGCGCGTCCGCGGCCGCTCCCGTACGACGGTCTACCGCCTCGGCCACCGCATCGCGCCGCGCCCGGAGTTCTGGGCGGACCTCAAGGCGGCGGTCGCGATCAGCCGGGAACCCGGCGCGTAGCGGGCGACGTGGGCCGTGCACCGGTCACGGGCGCGGCGCCGCCGCCTCCGCGCCCGGGTGCCGGACGTCGTGCTCCCAGCGCGACCGCGGCTGCGTGTGCAGCCGCCAGTAGTGCTCCGCGATCGTGTCCGGGTCGAGGTCCGTGCCGGGCGCCACCGCGCCGTCCACCGTCACCGTCGCGACGTGGACGCCCGCCGGCCCGTACTCCAGGTCGAGCAGCCGCGCCAGCGTGCGCACCCCCGCCTTGCCCAGCGAGAGGCTGACGTACGGCGCCTTCGGCTCGGGCATCCCGCCGGTGATCAGGAACGAGCCGCCCCCGCGCCGGGCCATCGCCGGGGCCAGGTGCGCCGCCGCGGTCAGCGCGCCGCCGACGTTCACCGCCCAGGCGTCCAGCAGGGCCGCCTGCGCCAGCTCGCCGAGCGCGTCGGCCCGGACGCGGGCCGCGTTGTAGACGATCGCGTCGGGCACGCCGAACCTGCCGGTCGCGGTGTCGAGGGCGGTACGCAGCGCCGCCTCGTCGGTGACGTCGGCGGTCAGCGGCAGCACCCCGGGCCGCGGCGGGACCCCCGTGCCCGCCGCGGCGACCGACTCGGCGACCGGCACCAGGCTTCGCCGCGACCGCGCCACCAGCGCCACCGGCAGGCCCTCCCGGGCGAACCGGCGGGCGACCGCCGCACCGATCCCGGGCCCCGCCCCCACGACCACTGCTCCTGCCATGACCCGTCCTCGCTCTCCCCGCGGATGATCGGCGCTTCCCGCGACGTTAAGGCGTGACACCGGTGTGAAGGTCAAGCAGGGAGAGCGGGGACGGCATGCGGATCGGCGAGTTGGCCCACCGGACCGGCGTGAGCCGGCGGCTGCTGCGGTACTACGAGGAACAGGGCCTGCTGCACCCCGTACGGCTGGCCAACGGCTACCGCGCGTACGCCGACGGCGACGTCGCCACGGTGCGGCACATCCGCGTGCTGCTCGACGCGGGCCTGCCCACCGCGGTCATCGCGCGCATCCTGCACTGCGTCGCCGACGGCCCCGCGCAGCGCCTGGTGACGAACGGCTGCCCCGGCGCGACGGCCCGGCTGCGCCGCGAGCACGCCAGGATCACCACCGCCATCGACCGCCTGGACCGCTCCCGCAGGCTGATCGACGGCCTGCTCGACCCGGCCGGACCGCGGACGCCGTGAACCGCGCCCGCGGCGGGCGTCAGCGCGGGGCGGTCCGGCCGCGAGCCGTCTCGTACCAGGCCAGGGAGCCGCTGATGCGGGTCGCCAGGGCCGTCTCACGGCGCCGGGTGGCGCCGTCCAGGGCTTCGCGCAGGTTGGCGATCTCCGCGTCCAGCCGGTCGATCCAGCGCTGGCGCGCGTGGCCCGCCCGCTCCGCCTCGGCGCACTCCGCGAGGCGCGCGTAGTAGTCGTCGCGGCGCCGCAGCACCTCCGCCGTCTCGCCTGCTTCGGCCAGCCGCTCCCAGGCGTACGCGGCGACCGTCTCCAGCAGCCGGTACCGCTCGCCGTCGCGGGAGACCAGCGACCGGTCGACCAGCCGGGCCAGCAGCCCCGGCACCTCCGCGGCGGTCAGGCCCGCGGCCAGCGCCTGCTGGCCGCCGGCCTCGATGGGCACCGCGCCGGCGCCCGCGTCGCCGGGACCGGCGCCGGTGTCGGCGCACACGTAGATGGCCCCGCTCAGCGTGCAGCCCGCCCCGTGCACGGCCAACCGCCGCAGCGCCGTGCGCTCGCGGTCGTCCAGCAGCCGCCAGCTCCAGTCGATCGCCGCCCGCAGCGTGCGCTGCCGCTCGGGCAGGCCGCGCCGGCCGCCG
>NZ_BAAAPF010000578.1:0-2162 GCF_039531005.1 Streptomyces synnematoformans | reverse complement strand
GGGCCCGCCGGCGGCCCCCGGGGCGCCGCCGAGCGCCCGCGCGGGCTGCTGGCGTACCCGGCGCAGAGCAACTTCACCGGCGTGCAGCACCCGCTGGACTGGATCGCGACCGCCCAGGCCCACGGCTACGACGTCGTCCTCGACGCGGCCGCGTACGTGCCGACGAACCGCCTGGACCTCGGCCGCCACCACCCGGACTTCACCGTCGTCAGCTGGTACAAGGTCTTCGGCCACCCCACCGGCGTCGGTGCCCTGATCGCCCGCCGGCCGGCGCTGGCCAGGCTGCGCCGCCCGTGGTTCTCCGGCGGCACGATCTACGCGGTGAGCGCGCAGGCGCGGTGGCACGTCCTCGCCGACGACGAGGCCGCGTTCGAGGACGGCACGGTCAACTTCCTGGCCATACCGGACGTCACCGCCGGGCTCGCCTGGATCGAGCGCGTCGGCATGGACCGCGTCCACGACCACGTCGCCGCGCTGACGGGGCGCCTGCTCGCGGGGCTGCGGACGCTGCGGCACAGCGACGGCTCGCCGCTGGTCCGGGTGTACGGGCCGGACCGTACCGGCACACCGCGCGGCGGCACGGTCGCGCTGAACGTCCTCGACGCCGGCGGGCGGGTCGTCGACGAGCGCGTCATCATCCGCGACAGCGCCGCGTCCGGCATCTCGCTGCGCACCGGCTGCTTCTGCAACCCGGGCGCCGGCGAGGCGGCCTTCGGCCTGCCGCCGCGCCGGCTGCGCCGGGCGGCCCGCCGGCGGCTCGGGTCGCTGGAGGAGTACCTGGAGCTGCTGCACCTGCCCTCGGCGGGCGCGGTGCGCGTCTCGCTGGGGCCGGCGTCGCAGCCCGGCGATGTCGAAACGTTTCTGTCGTTTGTGCGGCGGACGTACCGGGACCGGGTGCCCGACGTGGCGGGGCTGGCGCCGCGGCTGGGCTGCTGACCCCCGGGGCCCGGACCGGGCCGCGACCCGCGCCCGGGGCCCGCCGTCCGGCTCGCGTCGTTCCCCGCCGGCGGGCTCACCCGCGGCGCACCGGCGCGCGCGGGAGAGCGCCCGCGGTCCTAGCGGCCCTGCCGGCTCCGCACCGCCCCGTCCCGGCACTTGCGCACCAGCACCCACCACGTCAGCGCCACGAACACCACCGCGAAGCCCGCCAGGATCACCCACCCCCGGCCCGCCGGGTGCCCGAAGGAGTCCCCGTACGACGCCAGCAGCGGCTGCCCCTGCGGGGAGCCGCCCGCGCGCCACAGCGCCTCCAGCCCCACCCCGCTGCCCAGCGCCTCGAACGCCCAGCGGTTGGTCATCGCCCAGCTGATCGCCTCGCCGCCCGCGGTCATCCGCGGCACCGGCACGAACGCGCCCGAGAACAGCACCTGCGGAAAGCACAGCAGCGGCAGCATCAGCGTCGCCTGCCCCGGCTCCGACACCGCGGCCGACGCGAGCAGCCCGAGCGCGAGCGCGGCGGCCGAGGCCAGCACGCTCGACGCGAACAGCGACGCGTACGTGCCCCAGCCGGCCGCGGGCAGCCGGTCCAGGGCGCGGAGCACCGCCAGCAGCAGCGCGTCGGCGACGGCGAGTACCGGGAGCATCGTGGTGAGCTTGGCGGCGACGTACGGGCCGATCCGCAGGCCGGCGAGCCATTCGCGGCGTACGACGGGCAGCTCGGTGCAGATCTGCAGCAGGCCGTACGTCAGCCCGAAGAAGAACGCGCCGAAGGCGATCCAGAACATGATCATCGCGGTGGACGCGGGGTCCGGCGACGCGGGGTCGAACGCGCCGGCCCGGAAGAGCACGGCGAACATCGCCACGATCATGACCGGTGAGCCGGCGAGGACGGCGACGGAGAGCCGGTTGTGGAGCATGAGGGCGGTGCCGCGACGGGTGAGCAGGGTCCACTGGCCCAGGGCGCCGCCGCGGGCCGCCGTGCCGGCGGCGCGGGCGGACCCGGCGGTTCGGGCCGGTGCCGCGGGTACGGCCGGTGCCGCCTGCTCGGCCGCTCCGGCCGGTCCGGTCGGTCCCGACGGTCCGGTCGGTCCGGACGGTCCGGTCGGTCCCGACGGACCTGCCGGTCCGGCGGGGGAGGCGGACGCCGCGGGCTCCCGGCGGGAGGGGGGTGCCGTGGGCGCGTCCGCAGCCGCGGGCCCGGCGGCGGACGCCGGGCCCCCGCC
>NZ_BAAAPF010000577.1:0-2168 GCF_039531005.1 Streptomyces synnematoformans | reverse complement strand
CAGAAGCGCTCCGCCACGTCGCCGGCGACGCCGCCCGCGCCGCCGAGGCCGGCCGGCCCGGCCGCGTACCCGGACGCCGACGTGCTCTGCCGCCACTCACTCGGCTCCGCGGACGCGCCGCCCGCGGGCCACGACTTCGTCTTTCCGGCGCTCATCGCACCCTCCCCCGCGGCGCGTCCGGCCGCTCCGTGGCGTGCAGCCGCTCGACGTCCACGGCCACCTCCGGCACCTCAAGCCCGACCAGGGCCCTTACCCGCTCGGTGACGGCCCGACTCACGGCGCGGCACTGGGCGCCGAGGTCGGACGGGAAGCCCAGGTGGACGCCGACGCGGACGCGGGCGGTGTCGCCGTGGACGACGACCGCGGCGTGCGCGGCGTCCGTGCCGGGCGCGCCGAGCAGCGCCTCACGGGCCGCCTGGGAGGCGATCTTCGCGATGACGCGGTCCTCGATCCGGGTCGCGCCCCGCTCTCCCGCCGGCACGGCGGCCTCGGCCGCCCCGGCGGCATCCGCCCGGTCGGCCGCTGCCGTGCGTTCCGGGTGCTCGCTCGCGACGGGCGCCACCGGTCACCGCCGCCGGTCGTCGCGCTCGCTCGGCCGGCGGAAGAAGTCCCCCGGCTCCAGGTCGCCGTCCAGCACCCGGCCGACGACGAAGCCGATCGCGCCGAGCGCCGCCACCAGCAGGAATGCGCCGAACCCGCCGAAGTAGCCGGCGAAGCCCAGCGCCATGCCGGCCAGCAGGCCGACCACTGCCATGCTCATCGCACGCACCTTCCCGAAGCTCCGGGGCGGACCGCCCGCCCCGCCGTCACTGCAGCCGCGGCTGCTCGGCCCCCTCGTCCTCGTCGTCGGGCAGCTTCACGTCGGTCACCGCGATGTTGACCTCGACCACTTCGAGGCCCGTCATCCGCTCGACGGCGGAGATGACATTCTCCCTTACGGCGCGGGCGAGTTCGGTGATGGAGACCCCGTAGTCGACGACGATCTCCAGGTCGAGGGCCGTCTGCACCTCGCCGACCTCGGCCCGGACGCCGGCCGGCGACCGGGCGGTGCCGGGCACGCGGTCGCGTACGGCGCCCGCGGCGCGGGCAAGCCCGCTGCCCATGGCGTGCACGCCGACGACGTCGCGCGCGGCCAGGCCCGCGATCTTCTCGACCACGCCGTCGGCGATGGTCGTCCGCCCCCGCGTCGCCGGATCACCGGTGCCGCGCCGCGTGCCCAGCACCTTCGGCGGGGCCGGCGCCGGCTCCCGCGTGGCCTCCCTGACCGTCGACTCGCTGCTCACCGTCTCCATCCTTCCTCGTGCATGCGCCGCGCGCTCTTTCGCCCCCCACTATCCGTCCCCTGCCCGGGGTGGGCCAGGGGAATGCGACAGCCGGCCCACCGGAGGTCGGCGATCGGGTGGCGGACGGCGCGGGTGGGGGAGGATGGGGCGCATGACGGCGGGCAGCTGGGAGCGGGCGGTGCGCGAGCAGGTGGGGCTCGGCAGGCTGCTGCCCCTGGGCGCGGCGGCGGACGGGGCGTGGATCGCGGAGCGCGCGGCGGCCAGTGTGCTGCGGCACGCGGCCGCGGAGGTGCGCGGGGCCCGGGTGACGGCCCTGCGGGTGGGCCTCGCGGAGGGCGCCGGGGGCGGGGCTGGGCCGACGGAGCAGGAGCACGACGCGGAGAGCGCTGACGACGGGGCGGGGACGGCGGGGGCGGTACACGACGCGGAAGTCGCCGCGGACGGGGCGGGGCCGGAGCGCGATGCGGAGGACGCGGGGACGGCGGGCGGTGCCGGCGCAGGGCGGGGGGATGCGGCAGGGGCCGGGTCTCGCGCCGGTCCCGTACGCGGTGGAGGTGTCGCGGCGTCGCCGGGAGCCGACGTTCGGTACCTCGGCGAGCGGGGCCGGGTCGGGGCGGAGGCCGGGCGGTGGCCGGCGGTGGGGCCGCCGCCGGTGAGCGCCCTGCCGTACGGGGAGTTGCGGATCGCGGCGGAGTGCGACGCCGCGACGGACCGGCCGATGACCGCCACCGCCGACGCGCTGCGGGAGGCGCTGTGGCGGGGCGCAGAAGCGCGTCTGGGGCTGCGCGTGGCGGCGGTCGACATCCACGTCGCCGGACTGCTGGAAGCCCCGCAGAACGCCGCTGAGGCGGACGGCACTGACGCCACGGCGGCGCCCCGGCCCGG
>NZ_BAAAPF010000576.1:0-2168 GCF_039531005.1 Streptomyces synnematoformans | reverse complement strand
CTGAACCACAGCCTCTCCGACGCCGGCCCCTGCGGCCGTACGACCGGGACGGCCCGCGGGGGCGGCTCGGCGGCCCCCGGGCGCCGTCGGACGCGCTGCTCGACGCCCTGCCGGAACTGCTGCGGGGCGCCGAGTTCGCGTCCGCGCGCGTGATCGTGGCCAGCCTCGACCCCGACCTCGACGAGGTGGGGGCGGTCGTCCGTGGCTGACACCGCGCCGCTGTGGGCCGTCGTGCTGCTGCCGTTCGCCCTCGCCGCCGCCGCGGCGGGCGGCGCGGGTCTCGACGCGGTGCTCACCGCCGCGGCCGAGCGCGGTCGCGGCGCCCGGCCGCTGCGGGCGGCCCCGGCGCCGCTGCGCACGGGACTGCGGCTGCTGGGCGGGCAGCCGCGGCGCACCACCGCCGGCGACCCGTGGCTGGGCCGCATCGGGATCGCGCTCGTCCCGGTCGCCGCCGTGCTCGCCGGCGCCGTGCTCCCGTGGGGGTTCCGGGCTGTCACCGACCCGGTCGTGGGCGTGGTGTGGTTCAACGCGATGGAGGCGCTGGCGTGGGCGGCGGTGTGGCTGGCCGGCTGGGGGCCGAACTCGGCGCTGTCACTGATTGGCGGCTACCGCTTTCTCGCCCAGGGGCTGGCGTACGAACTGCCGCACATGTTCGCGATCACCACCGCGGCGCTGGGCGCCGAGTCGCTGCGGGTGGGCGAGGTGGTGGCGGCCCAGCGGGGGGTGTGGTTCGCGGTGTGGATGCCGGCGGCGTTCGCGGTGTTCCTGCTGAGCGCGCTGGCGATGGCCTTCTGGGGCCCGTTCGACCACCCGCTGGGGCGGGACGCGGCGGGCGGTGCGGCCGCCGAGCACGCGGGCGTGGACCGGCTGGTGCTGCTGGCCGGGCGGTGGCTGCTGCTGGTGGTCACCGCCGGGTTCAGCGTCCCGCTGTTCCTGGGCGGCGGGCACGGGCCGTGGCTGCCGGCGTGGACGTGGACGCTGCTGAAGACGGCCGCTGTGCTCGGACTGCTGGTGGCCGGGCGGCGGCTGCTGCCGACGCTGCGCATGGAGCGCTATCTGGAGTTCGCGTGGACGGTGCTCGTGCCGCTGACGCTGCTGCAGGCGCTGGTCGTCGCCGTCGTCGTCCTGAACCGATGAGGGAAGGAGCCCGCACGGATGCTCGATGACGTGGTGTTCTGGGCGCTGGCCGGGCCGGCGGTGGCCGCCGCGGTCATGGTGTTCCGCTTCGCGTCCATGGCCCGGGCGACCTACGCGCTGCTGGCGTCCCTGCTGTGCGTCGGCGGCCTGGTCGTCCGGCTCGGTCTCGACTACCTCGGCGTGGTCGTCGTCCTCATGATGACGATCGAGATGGCCCTGATGGGCGTGTTCATGGTGATGTTCATGATGAACCCGGCCGGGCTGATGCCCATGTCGATGCTGCACAACAGGCGGGGCGCGGCGGTGATCTCCGGGGGCGTCTTCGTGCTCCTGGCCGCCGGCGTCCTGCTGGCCCCGTGGCCCCGGCGGCGCGGGGAGCCGGCCGCTGATCCGACGAAGGCGCTGGGCGAGTCGCTGATGGGCCCGCACATGCTGACCATGATGACGCTGGGCCTGGCCCTCTTCGCCACCATCGTCGCCACCGTCGTGCTCGCCACCCGGCGCGGCCGGTACGACCGCTTCGGCGACGACCTGCGCGCCCGCCGCGCCGGCGACCGTGGGGACGGCGGGGACGGCGGGGACGGCGGCGCTCGCGTACGCGGAGGGGCGGGCCCGTGACGCTGGAGCTGTTCCTGCTGGCGGCCGCCGCCCTGTTCTGCATCGGGCTGTTCGGCGCGCTCACCCAGCAGTCGATCGTGATGCTGATGATGGGCCTGGAACTGATGCTCGGCGGCGTCATCCTCGCCGCCGCCGCGGTCTGGCACTTCGTCGCTCCCGCCGCCACCGACGGGCAGGTGCTCGTCGTGCTGGCCGTCACCGTGATGGCGGTGGAGATGGCCGTCGGCTTCGCCGTGGTCACCGCGCTCTTCCGCACCCGGGAGGCCGACATGACCGACGAGGCCGCGGAGTTGAAGGAGTGACCGCGGCGCTGTGGGCGCTGGTCGCCGTGCCGCTCACCGCCGGCGCGCTGCTCGCCGGGGCCGGCCGCCGGGCCGACCGGTACGCGCCGGGCGCGGCCGTCGCGGTCGCCG
>NZ_BAAAPF010000575.1:0-2173 GCF_039531005.1 Streptomyces synnematoformans | reverse complement strand
CCCCCCCGGGCCCCCCCGGCCCGGGGCGCCGGCGCCCCCCCCCCCCGGCACAGAAGTCCAACCGGTGTCCGAAAAGTCCAATGGGTTGGGGTGCGGCGCGTGTTGTGCCGCGCCCCCGGGCGGGATCAGATGGATCTCATGCGCGATCCGTCACTCCCCGCCCACGAAGACCCCGCACCCGGCACCGGCACCCTGCCGCCGCGCGCCTGGTACGCCCACTCCGACGCCGCCCGGCTGCCGCTGGACGGGGCCTGGCGCTTCCGCCTCTCCCCCACCGCCACCACCCACGACACGTCCTTCGCCGAGCCCGGCCACGACACCTCCGGCTGGGACGAGATCGCGGTGCCCGGCCACTGGGTGCTGCAGGGCGGCGGCCGGCACGGCGCGCCCGCGTACACCAACACCCTCTATCCGTTCCCGGTCGACCCGCCGCGCGTGCCGGCCGAGAACCCGACCGGCGACCACCTGCGCACCTTCGACCTGCCCGCCGGCTGGCCGGCGGGCGGCGAAGGCGAGGAGAGCGACGCAGCCGTGCTGCGCTTCGACGGGGTGGAGTCGCACGCGCGCGTCTGGCTGAACGGCACGGAGCTGGGCGAGTTCAAGGGCTCGCGGCTGCCGCACGAGTTCGCCGTCGGCCGGCTGCTGCGCCCCGCGGGCAACGTGCTCGCCGTCCGCGTCCACCAGTGGTCGTCCGGCAGCTACCTGGAGGACCAGGACCAGTGGTGGCTGCCCGGCATCTTCCGCGGCGTCACGCTGCTGCACCGGCCCGCGGGGGCCGTGCGCGACTTCTTCGTGCACGCCTCGTACGACCACGTGACCGGCGCGGGCACGCTCCGCGTGGACTGCGCGCCCGAGGGCCGCGTCACCGTGCCGGAGCTGGGCGTCGACGTCGCCACCGGCGAGTCCGTGACGCTGCCGGTCGAGCCGTGGACCGCGGAGGTCCCGCGGCTGTACGCGGCGGAGCTGGCCACCGCGGGCGAGCGGGTCCCGCTGCGGGTGGGCTTCCGCACCGTCGCCGTCGAGGACGGCGTGCTGAAGGTCAACGGCCGCCGCATCCTGCTGCGCGGCGTGAACCGGCACGAGTTCCACCCCGAGCACGGCCGCGCCGTGGACGCGGCGACGATGCGCGCCGACGTGCTGCTCATGAAGCGGCACAACATCAACGCCGTGCGCACCAGCCACTACCCGCCGCACCCCGCGTTCCTCGACCTCTGCGACGAGCTGGGCCTCTGGGTCATCGACGAGTGCGACCTGGAGACGCACGGGTTCCACGCAGTCGGCTGGCGCGGCAACCCGGTGGCCGACGAGCGCTGGACCCCGGCGCTGCTGGACCGCGCCGCGCGCATGGTCGAGCGGGACAAGAACCACCCGTCGGTCATCATGTGGTCGCTCGGCAACGAGTGCGACGCCGGCGCCGGCCTGACCGCGATGGCCGACTGGATCCGCGGCCGGGACCCCGGCCGGCTCCTGCACTACGAGGGCGACCGCACCAGCCGGGACGCCGACGTCTACTCCCGGATGTACGCCGCCCACGACGAGGTCCGGCGCATCGGCGAGCGCACCGAGGACCCCCTCGACGACCCCGCGCTGGACGCGCGCCGGCGGGCGCAGCCGTTCGTGCTCTGCGAGTACGCGCACGCCATGGGCAACGGCCCCGGCGGGCTCGCCGACTACCAGCGGCTGTTCGAGTCGTACGAGCGCTGCCAGGGCGGCTTCGTCTGGGAGTGGATCGACCACGGGATCGCCCACCCCGAGCTGGGCTTCGCCTACGGCGGGGACTTCGGCGAGGAGCTGCACGACGGCAACTTCGTCTGCGACGGCCTGCTGTTCCCGGACCGCACGCCGTCGCCGGGGCTCACCGAGTTCGGTCACGTGATCCAGCCGGTGCGCATCGAGGGCGGCGACTCCCCCGGCCAGGCCGTCGTCACCAACCTGCACGACTTCGCCGGTCTGGACCACCTCGCGTTCACCTGGACGTACGCCGTCGACGGCGCGGAGACCGCGGGCGGTTCCGCGGCCGTGCCGCCGCTGGCGCCGGGCGAGAGCGCGAAGGTCGAGCTGCCCGGGGGTACCGCCCACGCGCGAAGCGCTGTGGGGGAGCCCGGCGCGCCGCCCGCCGGCGAGGCGCAGTGGACCGTCACCGCCCGGCTCGCCGCGGACACCCCGTGGGCGC
>NZ_BAAAPF010000574.1:0-2182 GCF_039531005.1 Streptomyces synnematoformans | reverse complement strand
GCCGGCGGGGCGAAGGGCGGGGGTGCCGGGCCGCGCCAGACGCCGCTCCGGCGCAGCCGCGGGCCGCGCCAGAGGAACCACGCGCCCGCGATCAGCCCCACGCCGGTGACGCCCGCGACGAGCGCCAGCCCGCCCGGCCCGTCGTCCGCCGGGGTGACGGCCGCGGGTGCCGAGCCGAAGCGCTTCTTGCCGTACGCGGCCGCCGCCGGCTCCTGCGGCGCCGCCTTCAGCTCCCGCGCCGCCGCGACGGCCGCCGCCGCGTCCACCCGGCCGGCGCCCAGCTCGTCGCTGCGGCCGCCCTCGGGCGGGTCCTGCGCGGTGTCCCGCAGCAGGTCCCGGATCTGCCAGGGGCTGAGGTCGGGGTTGGCGGCGCGGACCAGGGCGGTGACGCCGGAGACGAACGCGGCCGCGGCGCTGGTGCCCCAGCCCTCGTAGTACGTGCGGTCGGGGTCGGCGATGGCCACGTCGACGCCGGGGGCGGCGACGGTGGCGTACCACTTTCTCGTGGAGAAGTCCGCGCGCTCGCCGGTCCGGTCGACGGCGGTGACGGCGATGACGCCGGGGTAGGCCGCGGGGTACGAGATGTGGTCGCCCTGCTCGCCGCTGTTGCCCGCGGACGACACGACGGCCACGCCCTTGCGCAGCGCGTACTGCACGGCGGCGTCCTCGCCGGGCTCGGGGTGGGCGGACTTGCTGTCGTCGCCGAGGGAGAGGTTGATGACGTCGGCGCCGTTGTCGGCGGCCCAGCGGATGCCGTCGGCGAGGGCGTTGCCGCGGGTGTCGCGGGCCTTGCCGCGCTGTGCGTCGCCGTCCTCCAGGATGACCCGTACCGGCAGGATCTTCGCCTCCGGCGCGACGCCCGTGACGCCTTCGGCGGCGCCGGGCCCGTGGCCGTGTGCGGCGATGATGCCGGCCATGGCGGTGCCGTGCCGGGCCCAGGAGTCGTCGCCGCGGCGGGCGCCGAAGCCCACGAAGTCCTTGCCGTCCAGCACCTGTCCGGTGAGGTCGGGGTGGCTGGCGTCCACGCCGGTGTCGAGCACGGCGACGGTGACGCCGGCGCCGCGGGTGGTGTTCCACGCCTCGGCGGCGCGGACGTCGTCCAGGCCCCACTGGAGTTCTTGCAGGCCGTCCGCGTGCGACGGGGCGGCGGTGGCGGTGAGCAGGGCCGCGGCGGCGGTCAGCGCGGCGAGGAGGGCGGGGGCGCGGCGGCGGCGCGCGGGGGCCGGCCGGGTCACCGGGGGGACTCCGTCGCCCGGGCGGAGGTCTTGCGCAGGCTGCGCTCGACGCGGTCGGCGATGCCCTCCGCGTCGTGGCCGAGGCCGGCCTGCGCGGGCGCGGTGGTCGCGGTGGGGTGGACGGCCTCGCCGGCGGGCTGCGGCTCGGCCACGGCGCGGCCGTCGGCGAAGCCGGTGACGGCGTAGAGGACGACGGGGGCGTCGGAGAGCACGCGTACGGTCCAGGTCGCGCGCTGCTCGTCGCCGAAGCCGGCGGCGGGGCCGGTGTCGGTGCCGTACGCGCGCGGGAGCATGTCCGGCCGCGTGCCCAGCTCCCGTTCCTCGAAGCGATCCTCGAACCGGCCCATCCTGGCGGCGCCGGCCGCGGTGAAGACCAGCCCCACGGTGGTGACGCTGCTGCGGGTCTCGTCGGCGTACGTGGCGCGCAGCAGCTTCTCGCAGCCGACGCGGCGCAACTCCCGGCCGAGCGCCGGGTCGAGCCCCTTCCGGCAGCCCCCGGGCGGGGCGACGGCGACGCGCACCCAGACGCGGTCGGCGCCGCCGGGGCCCGCGCCGTCGCCTTCGAGCCGGGGCGGGAAGAGCTTGTCGACCTCCGTGGCGTGCCACAGGCCGCGGGCCACCTCGTACGCCCCGGGCTGGGCCTGCGCCCGCGGGCCGTCGCTGGGCCAGCTGCCGGTGGCGGCGCCGGCGACGAGCCCGATGCCCGCGGTGAGCGCGACGACGGCGCCCACCGCGAGCCCGAGGCTGCGCCGTTCGGCGGGCGGCTCCGGCTCGGGGCGGGGGATGTCGGAGGGAAGCACGGACGCCATGTGCAGGGGTGCGCCTACGGGGTGGGGAGGGACGGCGGGCACGGGTGGGGCGTAGGGCCGCGGCGGGTGGTGCGGCGGCGCGCCCGAACCAGCGGGCGAGCGCGTCGCCCAGCTCCTCCCCGCTGCCGGGATCGGCCC
>NZ_BAAAPF010000573.1:0-2186 GCF_039531005.1 Streptomyces synnematoformans | reverse complement strand
CGTCGTACGCGACGCCGGCGCCGGCGTGGGCGTCCCCCCGCAGCCCGGCGAGGATCTCCTCCCGCACCGGCGCCGGCACGCCGGGCAGGTCCGCGGCCCGCGCGGCGGCGACGACCGCGTGCCAGGCGTCCGCGGCCGGCGCGGCGTCGCGTACGACGGCGATCTCCCCCGGTGCACTCATGGCTCCCAGCCTCGCCGCGGCCCGCCCGCCGAACAACGCCCGATCCCGGAACGTGCCATAACCCGTCGCTTATCGATCGCGGTGGGTGATCCATAACCGACGGGTTATCCGTCGTTGCCGGATCGGCCGTTGTTCGAGCGCGGCGCCGGGCCGAGGCTGGTCCACGCAGACGACACAAGCAGGAGCACACGCAGTCACCGAAGGGGGCGCAGCGTTCATGACCGCCACCGCACGCACGGGCAGGGTCTGGTTCGTCACCACGGCGGGACACGGTGCCGGGCGGGCCGTCACCGCGGCCGCGCTGGCGCGCGGCGAACGGGTCGCCGCCCTCGTACCCGACGACGCTGCCCGGGACCGGCTGCTGGCGCGGCACGACGAGCACCGTCGCCGGCTGTTCGTACGGGCCGTGGACGTGACCGACAACTGGTCGGTGAACGCGACCGTGTATGCGGCGGCCGACCGGTTCGGCCGCCTCGACGCCGTCGTCAACGACGCCCGCCCACCGCGCCCCGCACCCGGCGACGTCCCCGAGGCCGGCGCCGCGGACTCCGCCGCGCCGGTCGGCTGGATTCCGGAGGCGGCGGCGCGGGCCCGGCTGGAGTCGGCGTTCTTCGGCCCGCTGTGGGTGGCGCAGGCCGTGCTTCCGCTGCTGTACGAGCAGCGGTCCGGCCACCTGCTGCAGCTCTGCGGCTCCGTCGCCCCGCCGGGGGCGCCCGGCGCCGCGCTGGACCGCGCGGGCACCTGCGCCGTGGTGGCGATCAGCCGGGCGGCGGCGTGCGAGGCGGCGCGCCACGGCGTGGACATCAGCGTCGTCGGCGGGCGGCCGGGCGCCGGTTCCCTGCTGCGCCTCGTCGACGGGGCCGCGGCCCGCCGCCGGGACGCGCCGGCTCCCGCCGCAGCCCCCGGTCCCGCTTCCGCCGCAGGTCATGGCGCGGCAGCCTGAGGGTGACGAGGGCGGGACCGGCGGGATACGCTCCCCGGAAGGTGCCGGTTTCCGGCGACGACCAGGCGATACGGGAGTGCGGGATGGAGCTGCGGGACATAGAGATCTTCCTCGCTCTCGCCGAGGAGCTGCACTTCGGCCGCACTGCCGAGCGGCTGCACGTCTCGCAGGCGCGCGTCAGCCAGTCGATCGCCAAGCAGGAGCGCCGCATCGGCGCACCGCTGTTCGAGCGCACCAGCCGCCGGGTGGAGCTGACCGCGATCGGGGCGCAGCTCCACGACGACCTGAAGGCGGGCTACCAGCGCATCCAGGACGGCGTCGAGTCCGCGGCGGCCGCGGCCCGCGGCACGACCGGGGTGCTCACCCTGGGGCTCATGTGCGCCCAGGCGTTCGATCAGGCGTCGATCCTCGCGCGTTTCAAGGCCCGCTACCCGGGTGTCGAGCTGCGCTTCCGCGAGGTGGTCTTCAGCGATCCGTTCGGGATGCTGCGGGCGGGCGAGGTGGACCTGGAGGTCACCTGGCTCCCGGTGCGCGAGCCGGACCTGACGGTCGGCCCGGTGCTGGCCCGCGAGCCGCACGTGCTGATGGTGGGCGCCGACCACCCCTTCGCGGCCCGTGATGCGGTGAGCCTGGAGGACCTCGCGGACGCGGACTGCGTGCTGCCGCAGCCGGTCACCCCGGTCCCGTCGTACTGGATCGAGGCGCTGATGCCGACGCGTACGCCGTCGGGGCGGCCGATCCGCACCGACGGGCCGAAGATCACCACGTTCCAGGAGGCGCAGGCCGTGACCGCGGCCGGGGACGCGGTGTGCGTGGTGCAGGGTGAGGCGGCGCGGCACTTCCCGCGGCCGGGCATCGCGTACGTGCCGATCACGGAGCGGCCGATGGGCGTCTGGGGCCTGATCTGGCGTACGGCGCACGAGACGCCGCTGGTCCGGGCCTTCGTGCAGTCGGCCGTCGACACCCTCGCCGCGGCGGCCGAGACGACACCCGGCACCCCGGCCGGCGCCGACGCCGCGCCGGCCCCGGAGCGGCCGCGGCCGGCGCGTCCCGTGCCGGAGC
>NZ_BAAAPF010000572.1:0-2195 GCF_039531005.1 Streptomyces synnematoformans | reverse complement strand
GCATAGCCGTGGCCCCCGCGGCCGGCCCGGTGCCGGTGCTCGCCGGCGCCGGCGGTACGGCGCACCCGCCGGTGCTCGGCGCCGTCGACCGCGTGGAACTCGCCGGTGCCGCAGGCGGCGAAGACCGCGCCCGCGCCGTGCGCGACGCCGTCGGCGACATGGCCGGCGAGCACGTCCTCGGGCACCGAACCGGCGTCGTCGTAGGGGGTGACGGGGAAGAACAGGATGCCGTCGAGCTGCACCGGAACCTCGATTCATGTATCTGAAAGATAGATATGAATCTGAACTGGTGCCGGAAACGTAAAGGGGGGTGCGGCGGCCGTCAAGGGTGCGCGCGGCTTCGGGCGCCGCCCGGAGGGCCGCCGCGCGGCGTGCCGGCACCGGGCGGTCAACGGCGGTGTCACCGCGGCCAGATGGGCGGGTCGGTGCAGAACGGGCCGCCCAGGTTCGCCTGGTCCGGCGCGTCCGGGTCGTCCGGGCCCAGCTCGGCGAGCAGCTTGTCCGCGTAGACCTCGGAGTCGTCCTGCGGCTCGTAGCCGAGCGCCCGCGCCGTGCCGAGGTCCCACCACAGGCGGGTGTTGGCGGAGCTGCCGTAGACGACGGTGTGGCCGACGTCCGGGGCGGTCAGCGCGGCGTGGAACAGCCGGGCGCCGTCGGCGGGGCTCAGCCAGAGGGAGAGCATGCGCACGCTGGTCGGCTCGGGGAAGCACGAGCCGATGCGCGCGGAGACCGTCTCGATGCCGTGCCGGTCCCAGTAGAGCTGCGCCAGGTCCTCGCCGAAGCACTTGGACAGGCCGTAGAAGGTGTCGGGGCGGTGCGCGGCGCCGGCGCCGATCAGCTCGCCGGCGGGGACGCGGCGGGGGTGGCGCGGGCGCGGGTGGTAGCCGACCGCGTGGTTGCTGGAGGCGAAGACGACGCGCGGCACGCCCTCGGCGCGCACGGCCTCGTAGAGGTGGTACGTGCCCTCGACGTTGGCCCGCAGCACCTTCTCGAACGTCGACTCCACCGAGATCCCGGCGAGGTGGATCACCGCGTCGACGCCGCGGACCGCCTCGCGCAGCGCGGCGCGGTCGGCGAGGTCGGCGGTGACCACCCGCTCGGGGCCGGGGTCGACGGCGACGCGGTCGAGCAGGCGCAGCTCGTAGCCGTGCGCGGGGAGCAGGCCGCGCATCAGGGTGCCGACGCCGCCGGCGGCGCCGGTGAGCAGGACGGTGCGCGGAGGGCGGTGGGCTGGCATCGTGGATGGCTCCTCGGTGGGTCGGGTGCGTGGCCCGGGGGGCGTGTCCGGGTGGCGGGGCGCGGTCTTGACGGTCCGTCGGGGCGGCCATAGCGTTCCAGTTCACCAATATGGACGCCGGGCAGAAATGTGTACACCCTGATGATGGCACCTCGTGCTTCGGTCTTTCTGTACCCGTGGGACGTCGTCGGCGATCCCGCCGCCCCCGGCCGCGTCGCGGAGCTGGGCGTGCGGCAGGTGACGCTCGCCGCCGCGTACCACTCCACCCGCGCCGTGACCCCGCGTCACCCCCGCCACCGCATCGTCACCGCCCGGCACTCCGCCGTGCTCTACCCGCCGGACGAACGCAGGTGGTCCGGGCAGGCGCTGCGCCCGTACGCCCAGGACTGGGTCGACGCCGCCGACCCGTTCGGCGCGGCTGCGGAGGAGCTGACCCGCGCGGGCCTGGCGGTGCACAGCTGGGTGGTGCTCGCGCACAACTCCCGCCTGGGCGCCGAGCACCCGGACACGTCGGTGGTCAACGCGTACGGCGACCGCTACCCGTGGGCGCCGTGCATCGGGCGCCCGGAGGTGCGCGACTACCTCGTCCGGCTCGCCGCGGAGGCCGCGACCCGGCCGGGCGCGCAGGGCTGCGAGCTGGAGTCCTGCGGCTGGTACGGGCTGGCGCACCTGCACGCGCACGACAAGATCGCCGGGGTGGCGCTGGACGCGGCCGGGCAGCTGCTCATGTCGCTGTGCTTCTGCGCCCGCTGCCGCGACGGCTACGCCGCGTACGGCGCGGAGCCGGACGGCCTGCGGGCCGCGGTCGCGGCGGCGCTCCGGCCGTACTGGGACGGATCGGCCCCGTCGGCGGCGGACCCGGCCGGCACCTGGGCCCGGATCACCGCGCTGCAGGGCGCCGAGCGGGCGGCGGCGGTGCTGGGCTGGCGGCGCGCGGCGGCGGCCCGGCTGCAGCGCG
>NZ_BAAAPF010000571.1:0-2213 GCF_039531005.1 Streptomyces synnematoformans | reverse complement strand
CCGGCGCCGGAGCCGGAGCGCCTGTCGGAGCGGGTGTCGGGGTCGGGAAAAGTGGCCGATTCCATGCGGGTCGCCGCCCCCGGCGCGGCATCCGGGTCCGCGCTCCCTGCCGCGGCGTCCGCCGCATCGGCGCTGCGCGCCAGCTCCTCGGCGAGCCACAGGACGTCGGCGAGGCCGCGGGCGTCCGGGGGCAGTCCGGCCGCCAGAAGCCGGCCCACCAGCTCCTCGGCGCCCTGCCCGCCCGCACCCCCGCGCCCCGCCATCGCGCTCACCGCGGCCTGTTGATGGGCCGCATCAGCTCCTCGGTGACGCGCCTGGCGGAGCCGTCCGCCGGGTCCCAGTCGGCCTGCCGGGTCAGTTCGATGGCGTTGAGCAGTTGGTCCACGGCGCGTACGTCGCCGGCGCCGGCCGCCAGGAAGCGGTCGATCAGCTCCCCGAACCGCTCGTCGTCGCCCTCGGGGAAGTGCGCCCGCACCATCCCCGTCAGCCGCGCCCGGTCCGGCACCGGCAGTTGCAGCTCGATACAGCGGCGGCGCAGCGGCGCCGGGAACTCGCGCTCGCCGTTGCTGGTGAGCACGATGAACGGAAAGGCGCCGCAGCGCACCCGGCCGCCGCGCACGGGCACTTTCGTACCGTCGTCGCTGAGCACCTCGACGACCGGCGCGCGGTCGGCGATCCGCTCCAGCTCGGGGATCGTGAACTCGCCCTCCTCCAGGACGTGGAGGAGGTCGTTGGGCAGGTCGATGTCGCTCTTGTCCAGCTCGTCGACGAGCAGCACGCGCGGGCGCGCGGAGGGCAGCAGCGCGGTGCCCAGCGGGCCGAGGCGGATGTAGCGCCCGATGCCGCCGCCGGGCTCGTCGGCGGCGTCCGCGCGGGCCGGGGAGGCCGCGTCGGGCGGGTCCGCGGCGGGCCGGCGGGTGGCGCGTTCCAGCTGGGCGTCCTGCAGCCGGCCGATGGCGTCGTAGGCGTACAGGCCGTCGCGCAGCGTGCTGCGGCTGACGATCGGCCAGGTGAGGACCCGGCCGAGACCCAGCTCGTACGCCACCGAGTGCGCGAGCGTGCTCTTGCCGCTGCCGGCCTGCCCGGTGACGAGCAGCGGGCGGCGCAGATACAGCGCGGCGTTGACCATCTCGCACTCGCGGGTGCTGGGCCGGTGGTGGCTGGCCTCGCGGCGCCGCTGGCCGAGCCTGCGCTCGGAGGACGGCTCCAGCGCGGCCGGCGGTGGCACCGGCGGGCCGCCGTCGAATTCTCGCCATGGCGGCGGTTCCGGCAGTCTCTCCATGCCGTCGTGGGGGGCGCCGGTGCCTCGGTAGATGAGCCACTCGCTCACGTCGTAACCCCTTTGTCGCCGACCGGGCAGCGGGCTTGCCCCACTGTCTGCCCGGCGACGGACGGGGGCAACCCTCACGGGGATAAGAGGCTAGCCGGGCGCGCTGACGCCCGGTGCCGAATCGGCCAATCCGCGTGGTGGCGGGCGGATTTCGTCCAACCGCGCGGGCGGTGCGCGGTGTTGGCGTACGGCGCGTCCGGACGGGCGCGCGCCGTTCACCCGTTCACCGGGCCGCGGGTCCGCCGGGTCACCCGTTCACCGGCACCCGTACGCCCGCGGCGGCCGTTCACCACCCGCGCCGAGGGGCGCCGCCCGGCGGCGCGCCGCCCCTTCCTTCCTGTGCGCCCATGCCCTGTGCGCCCATGCCCTGTGCGCCCATGCCCTGTGCGCCCATGCCCTGTCCGTCCACGTCCTGTCCGCCCATGTCCTGTCCGCCCGTGCCCTATCCGCCCGTGCCCTATCCGTTCCTGTCGGGCCACGCCCTGTCCCCGCCCCTGCCCTATCCGCCCGCGCCGATGGCGTCATCCGCGTCGTCGTAAAAGAGGATCACGTCCGCCGCACAGCCCCGGCCCGTCTCCAGCGCCTCCCGGCGCACCTCGTGCAGCCGCTCCGGCAGATCGCGCACGACCGTTCCTGCAGCGTCCGCGAGCAGCGCCGCCAGCTCCTCGTGGTACGCCGCGCACCCGTCGCCGCACTCGTCGTCCCGGTGGCCGTCCGCGCGCCACAGCGCCACCGCCGTGCCCTCGTCCAGCAGCTGCCCCACGACCGCCGCCCGGCCGCTGCCGTCGCCCAGCGCGTGGCAGAACACCGGCACCGCGCCGTCGTCCGCCGCGCGTCCCCAGCCCGCCGGCTCGGCGCGCACCAGCCGCTGCCGCGGCGCCCG
>NZ_BAAAPF010000570.1:0-2226 GCF_039531005.1 Streptomyces synnematoformans | reverse complement strand
GCAGCGTCCGCGCCGCGCGGCGCTTGGTGCGGCGGGCGGCGAGGTACGACCGCGCGGTGCGCAGCGCGCCCTCCTCGGCCCACAGGTACAGCTCGTCCAGCCGCTTGGCCGGGTCGCCCCAGTCGCCGAGCGGGAAGGGCCGGGCGAGCAGGTCCCCGGGCCGCTCCCCGGGGCCGTCCGGCCCGCCGTTGGCGCCGGCGCGGTCGACGCCGGTCACGGGGCCGGTCGTCCGGGTCTCCTCCGAGTGGTTCACGTGGGGCTCCTCGCTCGAACTCGCTGCTGCTGACTGCGTTCTGTGCGTTCTGTGCTCTGTGCTCTGTGCGTTCTGTGTGGCGCGTGTGACATGTGATGACTGGGCAATCGGATGGTGCGCCCGCGGCGGCCTTCCTACCGCCGAACGAGGGGACACGAGCCGAGAATGGCCTTATTTACCCTCGTAAGGAGTGGTTGATCGGGTATGGGGACGAACCGGCCGTCACCCGGACCGGTGGCCTCCGGGCCGACCGATAGGCTGGCCCCGTGAAGGTCCTCGTCATCGGCGGCGGCGCCCGCGAACACGCCCTGTGCCGCGCCCTCTCCCGCGACCCCGACGTCCGCGAGCTGCACTGCGCACCCGGCAACGCCGGCATCGCCGACGTCGCCCGGCTGCACGCCGTCGACGTGCTCGACGGCGACGCCATCGCCGATCTCGCCGCCCGCCTCGGCGCGGACCTCGTCGTCGTCGGCCCGGAGGCGCCGCTCGTCGGCGGCGCCGCCGACGCCGTACGGGCGCGCGGCATCGACTGCTTCGGGCCCGGCGCCGCGGCGGCCCGGCTGGAGGGGTCGAAGGCGTTCGCGAAGGACGTGATGGCCGAGGCCGACGTGCCCACCGCCCGCTCCTACGTCTGCACCACCCCCGAGCAGACCGACACGGCGCTCGACGCCTTCGGCCCGCCGTACGTCGTCAAGGACGACGGGCTCGCGGCCGGCAAGGGCGTCGTCGTCACCGAGGACCTCGAAGCGGCACGCGCACACGCGCGCGCGTGCACCGCCGCCGGCCAGGTGGTGGTCGAGGAGTTCCTCGACGGGCCCGAGGTGTCACTCTTCGCGGTCACCGACGGCGAGACCGTCGTACCGCTGTCGCCCGCCCAGGACTTCAAACGCGCGTACGACGACGACGCCGGCCCGAACACCGGCGGCATGGGCGCGTACTCGCCGCTGCCCTGGGCCGACCCGAAGCTGGTCGACGAGGTCGTCGACACCGTGCTGCAGCCGACCGTCGACGAGATGCGCCGCCGCGGCACGCCCTTCACCGGGCTGCTGTACGCGGGCCTGGCGCTGACCTCGCGCGGCGTCCGGGTGGTGGAGTTCAACGCCCGCTTCGGCGACCCCGAGACCCAGGTCGTGCTCGCCCGGCTGCGCACCCCGCTCGGCGGGCTGCTGCGGGCCGCCGCGCAGGGCCGGCTCGCCTCGTTCCCGCCGCTGGTGTGGAGCGACGAGTCGGCTGTCACCGTCGTCCTCGCCGCCCGGGACTACCCGGCGAAGCCGCGCACGGGCGACGTCATCACCGGCCTGGACGACGTGGCGGCCGAGGACGCCCCGGACGCCTACGTACTGCACGCCGGTACCGAGCTGGACGACGCCGGCCGCGTCGTCAGCGCCGGCGGCCGGGTGCTGTGCGTCACCGCCGTCGGCCCGGACCTCGCCGCCGCCCGCGACCGTGCCTACGAGGCGATTCGGCGCATCGGGCTGGACGGCGGGCACCACCGCGGCGACATCGCCGCGCGCGCCGCGGAGGCCGCCGCCGGCTGAAATTCCACGGCGTCCTGACCTTTGCCCAAGGCCATTCCATCGGGTGACCGGGCGGCCGACCGGCTGACGGGGGCGTGCCCCCCAACTAGGGTGCACCTGCCCGGCGTACCGGCCGTCCGGTCGGCGGCGTCCGGGCAGTGGGGGCCTGGGCAGGCCAACTGGCCCACCGGCATTGCGCCGGCCGCGGCCGGTGCGACAGTGGTGGGGTACGGCCGTTTCACCTCGTGACGGCCGTTGCCCTACCCGTCGGCGGCCGAAGGGGGTGAGGTACGGACGTGTCCACAACGACCGGCACGGAGGCGGGCGCGCAGGCGGCCCGCGCCCGCGCCCTGGCCGGCGTACACGTGCCGGGCGCGGCCCTCGCCGCCGACCTGCTGGCCTCGGCGGCGGCCGTCGTGCTGCTGGCCGGCACGGCCGCGGGGCAGGTCGGCGGGG
>NZ_BAAAPF010000569.1:0-2245 GCF_039531005.1 Streptomyces synnematoformans | reverse complement strand
ACGCCGCCCGCGGGCGCCGGCTACCCCGCCGCCTCCCGGCCCCCGCGCGTCAGGTGCCCGGCCGCCGCCACCGCCCGCAGCACCGCGGCGGCCTTGTTGCGGCACTCCGTGTCCTCCGCCGCGGGGTCGGAGTCCGCCACGATGCCCGCGCCCGCCTGCACGTACGCGGTGCCGTCGCGCAGCAGCGCCGTGCGGATCGCGATCGCGGTGTCCGCGTCGCCGGCGAAGTCCAGATACCCGACGCAGCCGCCGTACAGCCCGCGCCGCGTGGGCTCCAGCTCCTCGATGATCTGCAGCGCCCGGGGCTTGGGCGCCCCCGACAGCGTCCCGGCGGGGAAGCAGGCCGTGAGCACGTCGAACGCGGTACGGCCGGGGCCGAGCCGGCCGGTGACGGTGGAGACGATGTGCATCACGTGGCTGTAGCGCTCGACGGACATGAAGTCGACGACCTCGACGCTGCCGGGCTCGCAGACCCGGCCGAGGTCGTTGCGCCCGAGGTCGACGAGCATCAGGTGCTCGGCGCGCTCCTTCTCGTCGGCGAGCAGCTCCTCGGCCAGCGCCGCGTCCTCCTGCGGCGTGGCCCCGCGCGGGCGCGTACCCGCGATGGGGTGCAGCAGCGCCCGGCCGTCCTCGACCTTGACCAGCGCCTCGGGGCTGGAGCCGACGATGTCGAACGCGCCCCCTCCGCCCGCGGTGCCGGGGCCGCCGGTGTCGGGCAGCCGGATCAGGTACATGTACGGGCTGGGGTTGGTGGCCCGCAGCACCCGGTAGACGTCGAGGGCGCTCGCGGCGCACGGCGTCTCGAACCGCTGCGAGGGCACGACCTGGAACGCCTCCCCCGCCCTGATCCGCTCCTTGATGTCCTCGACGGCCGCCCGGAACTCCGCGCCGCCCCACAGCTCCCCGTACTCCGGCAGCGCGGCCGGCGGCAGCGGCGCCGCGCTCGCGGCGGCGGGGCGGGCGAGGTCGGCGGTCATCGCGTCGAGGCGGGCGACGGCGTCCGCGTACGCCTCGTCGACTCCCGTGTCGAGGTCGTTGTGGTTGATGGCGTTGGCGATGAGCAGCACGCTGCCGTCCCAGTGGTCGAGGACGGCGAGGTCGGAGGTGAGCAGCATAGTCATCTCGGGCAGCCGCAGGTCGTCACGCGCGCTGTCGCCGACGCGCTCCAGCCGCCGCACGGCGTCGTAGCCGAGGTAGCCGACCATGCCGCCGGTGAAGGGCGGCAGCGCGTCCCGGCCGTGGGCGGGCTCGTGCAGGTCGCGCGGGGTGTGCAGGGCCTCGACGGTGGCGCGCAGCGCGGCCAGCGGATCGCCCTCGGTGGGCAGGCCGACGGGCGGGGTGCCGAGCCAGTGGGCCCGGCCGTCGCGCTCGGTGAGGGCGGCGGCGCTGCGCACGCCGACGAACGAGTACCGCGACCAGGTGCGGCCGTTCTCCGCGGACTCCAGCAGGAACGTGCCGGGGCGCTCGCCGGCGAGCTTGCGGTACAGCCCGACGGGGGTGTCGCCGTCGGCGAGCAGCCGGCGCACGACGGGGATGACGCGGCGGTCCTTGGCCAGCGTGCGGAACGTCTCCAGGTCGGGGGCGGTCACTCGGCGCCGCCCACGGTCAGTTCGCGGCCCTCGAAGCAGGTGCGGCTGCCGGTGTGGCAGGCCGGGCCGGTCTGGTCGACGCGGACGAGCACGGTGTCGGCGTCGCAGTCGAGCGCGACGGACTTCACGTGCTGCACGTGCCCGGAGGTCTCGCCCTTCACCCAGTACTCCGCGCGGCTGCGGCTGTAGTACGTGCCGCGGCCGGTGGTCAGCGTGCGGTGCAGCGCCTCGTCGTCCATCCACGCCAGCATCAGCACTTCGCCGCTGTCGTACTGCTGCACGACCGCGGGCAGCAGGCCGTCCGCGTTGCGCTTCAGGCGCGCCGCGACGGCGGGATCGAGGTCGGAGGGGCGCGGAGGCCGGTTGCCGGTCATGGGGGCCATTGTGCCAACACGGCCCGGCACACCACCGTGCCAGACGGCACGACGCGCGCGGGCGGGGATGCCCCTTCCCGTACATCGGAACGCGTCGATAGGGCATGCTTCGCCCATGACCAACGCTCCACCCGATCCGCCCGCAAGACCCCGCGGCCCGCAGACCGCCGTCACCGTCGCGGCGGCCGCGGTGCTGCTCGTCGCCGTGGCCGTCGCCGCGTTCTTCGCGCTGCGCGGGAGCGACGGCGGCGGGGCGCAGGCGGGCGGGCCGCTGCCGCAGGG
>NZ_BAAAPF010000568.1:0-2263 GCF_039531005.1 Streptomyces synnematoformans | reverse complement strand
GATGGCAGGAGCCGCCCCACCAGAGGCGGCCACCGTCGCACTCCGGAACCTCACCGGCCCCGTGGCAACCCGAAGAACCTTACGGACCGACCCGCCCCATGTCAAGCGCGATCAGGGGTTACTCCAGGTCGGAGAGCCGGCCGCTCGCGTCGGGCTGGGCGTCCTCGACGCGGCGGAGGAGTCGGGTCAGCAGCTCGCCGAGCAGGGTGCGTTCGGTCGGGGTGAGGTCCTGGAGCAGGTCCTCCTCCCATTCCGTGCCCAGGCGCATGCCCGCGAGCCACTTCTCCCGGCCCAGCTCGGTGATGCCGACGATGACGCGGACGCGGTTGGCCTCGTCGCGTTCGCGGGTGACCAGGCCCTCGGCGACCATGCGGTCGATGCGGTGGGTCATGGCGGCCGGGGTGAGGCCGAGGCGTTTGGCGAGGTCGCCCGGGCCGAGCCGGTAGGGGGCGCCGTCGAGGACGAGGGCCTTGAGCACCTCCCACTCGGTGCCGTTGATGCCGATGTCGGAGAGGTGGCGGCCGTAGGCGACGTTCATGCGGCGGTTGAGGCGGCTGAGGGCCGAGACGATCTGCTCGACCTGGGGGTCGAGGTCGTGGAATTCCCGCTGGTAGAGGGCGATCTGCTCCTCAAGCGGGCTCAGCTCCTGCGTGGGCGTCGGCTCGGGGTTGCTGGCCGGGGCGTCGCTGTCGGACATGGTGCGCAGTATTCCACCTCTCTCGTTCGCGTCGAAGTTCTCAGTCGTGTAGTCTTTAGCTCTGAACTTTAGCATCGAAGTCTTCGACCCGGTAGCTCGCGGTGCCGGGTCGCACGTGCGTATGGGTGGTGAGCAGTGACACGCGAGACGGGCACCGCGGCTCTTCGCCGCATCCAGGTGGGCAACGCGCTGAGTGCCTTCGGCAACGGCTTCACGGTGCCGTACACGTTTCTGTACGTGGCGCGCGTGCGGGACCTGGGGTCGACCACGGCGGGGGTCGCGCTCGCCGGGTTCGCCATGGCGGCGCTGCTGGTGCTGCCCTTCACCGGGCGGGTCATCGACCGGCGCGGGCCGCTGCCGGTGGCGCTGGGCGGTGCGGTCGCCGCGGCGGCCGGGGCGCTGTCCCTGGGGCTGGCCTCGACGGCTCCGCTGGTGCTCGCGTCGACGCTGGTCATGGGGGCCGGGATAGCCGTCATCCAGCCCGCGCTGGCGACGATGATCGTGTGGTGTTCGACGCCGGCGACGCGGTCGCGGGCGTTCGCGACGCAGTTCTTCCTCAACAACCTCGGGCTGGGCGTCGGCGGTCTGCTGGGCGGGCTGCTCGTGGACGAGGAGCACGCGGGCTCGTTCGTGCGGCTCTTCGCGATCGAGGCGTCCATGTTCCTGGTGCTCGGTGCCGTGGTCGCCACGGCGCGGATGCCGCGGCCCGTTCGGCGGGGCGCGGACGGCGTGCCGGCGGGCGAGGGGGCCCGGGGGCGGTGGCGGACGCTGCTCGCGGACCGGGCGATGGTATGGCTGTGCGTGCTGGGCTTCGTGATGTTCTTCGCCTGCTACGGGCAGTTCGAGTCGGGTCTCTCGGCGTTCGCGGTCGAGGTCTCGGGGATCTCCCCGGCGACGCTCGGGGTGGCGCTGGCGGCGAACACCGCGGTGATCGTCGTGGCGCAGTTCGCCGTGCTGCGGCTCGTGGAGCGGCGGCGGCGCAGCCGGGTCATCGCCGCGGTCGGGCTCATATGGACGCTCGCCTGGCTGGTGGCCGGTGCGTCGGGGTGGGTCGCCGGCGGGCAGGCGATGGCGACGGCGGCGATCATCTCCACGTACGCGCTCTTCGGGGTCGGCGAGGCGATGCTGTCGCCGACCGTGGCGCCGCTGGTGGCGGACCTGGCGCCGAGTTCGCTCATCGGGCAGTACAACTCGGTGTTCGCGCTGGTCAAGCAGCTGGCGCTGGCCATCGGGCCGGCGGTCGGCGGGTTGCTCGCGGGGGCCGGGGCGTACGGGGCGTACATCGCGATGCTCGTCGTGTGCTCGCTGGGCATCACCGTGATGGGGCTGCGGCTGGGCCGGCGGCTGACGCCGGTGCAGGACTGCCCGCGGCTCGCGGTCAGTGTGCCGGTGGCGTCGCACAAGCCGGCCGCGGCCGGTGCGGCGTCGGCGCCCGTGCCGGCCGCGTAGCGGGGGCGTCCGCGCGCGGGGGGGGGCGGCGCGGGGGGGCCCCGGGGGGTGGGGGGGGGGGGGGGTACGGGGATCCCCCCCGCCCGGGTCTACGCCACCGTCGTCCCCGGTCCCGCC
>NZ_BAAAPF010000567.1:0-2288 GCF_039531005.1 Streptomyces synnematoformans | reverse complement strand
GACGCTGTCACTGTCCGACCGCACGGCCACGACCCCGCGCCCCAGGTTCTCCATCTGCCTGCCGTCGCCCGGCGGTTCGCTGTCGTCGGCCCACTCCAGGTAGTCGATGTTGGGCAGTCCCGCGTCCGCGGTCGGATCCAGCCGGACGGTGTTGCTGCCGGCGTTCAGCGAGGCGGTCACGGTCTTGGTCGACCACGTCGACCAGGAGCCGGTGGACTCGAAGGAGACCGTCCCCACCGTGGTCCCGTTGACGATGAGGTTCGCCGGCCGCGCAGCTCCGCTACTGGCGCCGTTGGCGAACCGGATCCGCAGCGTCGCCGTAGCGGCGTCCGCCGCGGTGACCGTGAACTGCGCATAGGCCCCCGCAGCACTGTCGCCGTTACAGAATCCGCTGCCGGAGTAGCCGGCATGGTCCGAGTCGATGGTTCCTTGGCACTGCGCCGGCGCGGTTTCCGCCTCGTACCGGGTCGTCGCGGCGCTCGCATCGGCTGTGAACGCCGTCACCGTGGTGAGCAGCAGGGCGGCTGTGACCCCGGCCAACGAGGCCTTGATGGGCTGTTTCACGAATCCTCCCGTAGCAGGGGGTAGGGAAGGGTCGATTCAGTTGTGGGTGAGCGCAGATGATCACCGGCCAGCGCCCGGCACGGGATCGCGGCCAAGCCGTACTGCGCGGTTGCGTTCGTGGGCACGAAGCTCGCCTCGTCGACCGGTTCGGGCACGGCAGGGCCGTCGACCCGCACACTGCGGGGAGAACCGGCGGTACGCGGCGGTGCTGATGCGCAGCTGCCGGCGATGCCGGCCCGGCGCGGCACACCGTGCCGGGTGCCGAGATCGCGCCACTTGCCCCACGTGGTAGACCTCCACCTCGCCGGTGTGCCGGGGCATGGCCTCAGCGAAGAGGAAGTCCCGCCGGTCCTCGATCTGCCGCCGCGCCGGGGATGCCGCGTCCCACAGGGCTCCAGTCGCCGAAGGCCCCGGCGCCGTGCAGGTGCTCAGGCACACGAGCGTGCCGCCGGTGGCGACGGTCCGCTCGCCCCTGGTGATCGACGGCATCAGAACGCGCCCGCTGCGGGCGATCCGGCAGCGGATGAAGCCGGTGTCGACGTCGGTCGTCCTGTCGTTCTCGGTGATCCGCAACCGGGAAGCGGGTTCCTCCGGCCTGCCGGTGTGCGGCAGGTTCTCGCGCGCCGGCGGGACAGCCGCGCCGGTCGTGTGCGCGGTCCACTTGACCGTGCCGTCCGGCCGGAATCCGGTCGGCCACGACTGCACCGGCACGGCCCCACCCGTCGTGGTGGTGAGGAGCAACTCAGTGCCGCGGGGCAGGGCGCTCCGCGGCCACGGGACTCCCCGAGTGGTACCGACGAGAGCCCTCGGCTCCCTGCCTTCCCGCCAGCTCAATGACGCCCCGGCGGCTGCGGCGTGACCTGGTGCGGGTCGCTGATCACTCGGTGCGGCGGCCTGCCGTGCTGCGCCCGGTCCGCTCGGCGCACCGGCCACCGCCCCGCCGACGAGAACGGTGCGGCGGGATCGTCCGGGCATCGTTGCCCTCCACCTGGCCCCGGTGTGTTAAAACGCTTACCATCGCGCCACCACAGTGGACCAAGCATGTTCTGGTCACGTCAAGACCTGTGGCTTCCTTTGCCGGTCCTGCGGCTGACGGACAGCTGTCGCCCTGCCCCCGGGGTGGAGCAGGGCGCTCTGGGAAGCGGTGACCGATCGCCTGCTGGAGGCCGTGGAGTCCTACGCGACGCCGGGCGGTGCCCGGGACGCCCGGCGGGCCGGGCGCAGACCGCCGCCGAAGGCAGGCTGTGCCTGATCGGCACGACCGGCGGTGACCCCGAGCGCGAACTCGCCATGGGGTCAGCGGCCCGGCCGCGCTCCTTCCAGGCCGGCTGCACGACGACCAGCTTCTGGAACAGGTCGTTACGGCACGGATGGACGCCTTCGTCGAGATGGACGACGTAAACGGTTCCCACACATGGCGGTCATGCTTCTCCAAGCCCGATTCCTACGTGTTGACCTGTTCATGTAAGCGTTTTATCTTCAGATGCACGTGGTATCGGTCGAGGGCGACTGAGCACGATCGTGACGGCCCCCGACTGGACGCATCCGGCAACGGACCCCACTGAAGGCCAGTCGAGGAGTCATCCATGACCATCCAGCGACGGACATTCCTCAACATGAGCGCGGCCGGAGCGGCAGGCGTCGGCCTGTCCCTGTTAGGAGGAGGGACGGCACCGGCCGCCCCCAGATCGCCACACACGGCACAGGCCGCGACGTTCGCGGTC
>NZ_BAAAPF010000566.1:0-2290 GCF_039531005.1 Streptomyces synnematoformans | reverse complement strand
AGCCCGCCAGCCCGCCAGCCCGCCAGCCCGCCAGCCCGCCAGCCCGCCAGCCCGCCAGCCCGCCAGCCCGCGTCCCGGCCACCCTCGGGCCCGCCGCGCGACCGGCCTGTCTCCTGGCGCGTACCTACCGCCTCGGCTCTCCGCCCTCCCCGTCCTTCCGGTCCGGGCTCACCCTGATGTGGTCCTCTTCGAGGTCCAGCACCACCCGCTCGCGGATCTCCAGCGCCTCCGTGTACGGCCGCGGCAGCTGCAGCCGCCCCGCGCGGTCGACCGCGGCGTACTCGCGGGCCACCACCCGCTCCGCCCCGCTCGCGTCGACCTCCGTGCGGCGCAGCACCTCCGACGCCATCCGCCCGTCGTGGACCGCGACCGTGCGGCGGACCTGCGACGCCACCGCCTGGTCGTGCGTGACGATGACGATCGTCGTGCCCAGCTCCTCGTTCGCCGTGCGGAAGGCGGCGAAGACCTGCTCGGCCGTCGCCGAGTCCAGCTCGCCCGTCGGCTCGTCCGCCAGGATCACCGCCGGCGAGTTGGCCAGCGCCACGGCGATGGCCGTGCGCTGCTGTTCGCCGCCGGACATCTCCCGCGAGCGGCGGTCGCGGCAGTGGGCGAGGCCCAGGAGGCCGAGCAGGTCCTCCGCGTGCGCCACCCGCCGGCGGCGGGCGTGCCGGCCGCCGCCGCCCTCGCTGAGCTGCATGGGCAGTACGACGTTCTGCACGGCGGTCAGGTACGGCAGGAGGTTGCGCGCGGTCTGCTGCCAGACGAAGCCGACGACCTCCCGGCGGTAGCGCAGCCGCGCCCGGGCGTCCATCGCCAGCAGGTCGAAGCCGGCGACGGTGGCGCTGCCCGCGGTGGGCACGTCGAGGCCGGCGAGGATGCCGAGCAGGGTCGACTTGCCGCTGCCGGAGGCGCCGACCAGGGCCATCAGCTCGCCGTCGGCGACCAGCAGGTCGAGTCCCTGGAGCGCCTGCACCTCCACGCCGTCGGTGCGGAAGATGCGCACCAGCTGATCGCAGGAGATCAGCGCGTCGTGCCCGTACGCCGGTCCGGCGCTCCGCTCCGCCGCCCGCCGCTCCAGCTCCGCCAGTGTCGCGCCGCTCGTCCCGCCCGCCGCGTCACCCGCCGCGTCACCCGCCGTGCCGCCCGTGCTCTGTTGCGTCTGGGCCATCTCACTCCCTCTCCCCGGCCCGCAGTTCCTGTACGGCCTGCCGTCTGCCGCCCCACCACGCCTGCACCAGCACCGCCGCCAGCGCCAGCGCCGGCACCGCCACCGACGGCAGCGCCAGCGCCAGCGGGTCCGCGCGGCTCCGCGCCGCCGGCGCCGAGCAGGTCGGGGCTCTCCTCGCCGAGCGCGAGCGCGCCCAGGTCGATGCCGGGTCCCAGCAGCCGTACGGTGACCAGCCCGGCCAGCGCCCCCGCCAGGCCGGCCGCCACCAGCTGCGGCAGCGCCTCCAGCACCAGCAGCCCGCGTCCCTGCCGCCGGCCGAAGCCCATGGTGCGCAGCCGCGCCAGCAGCGCGACGCGCTCGGGCGCGGCCCGCAGCAGCGACAGCAGCACGGCGAGCAGGGCGTAGCCGGTGGCGGCGACGGCGGCCCCGGCGTACAGCCGCTCCGCGCCGCGCTGGAGCTGGGAGGCGGCCAGGTCGTCCGCCACGTCGGTGCGCAGCAGCAGGGTGCCGCCGGGCGCCTCCGCGCGGGCCAGGGCGCGCAGCGCGGCGCCGTCCAGGCCGCCGTCGGCGGCCGAGAACAGCAGCGTGTCCGGCCGCGCCTCGGGCAGCGCCGCCGTGCCGGGCAGCTGCCGCGCCACCGCGGCGGCGTCCACCACGGCGAACTCGCCGCCCGTCACCGCGGGCGTCACCCGGCGCACCTCGGCGACCTCGGCCGTGATCCGGCCCCGGGACGACTGCAGCCCCAGCGTGCCGTCGACGACCAGCTCGGCGACGCCCGGCGAGACGAGCGCGGGCAGCGCCCGGCCGCCGTTCCGGTCCCGCAGCCGGCCGGCGTCGAACGCGCCGAGGCCCAGGTCAGCGCTGAGCCTCGCGTACGCGCCCGCGTCGGCCGTCAGCAGCGTGAGATCGCCGCTCAGCCCCATGACCTGCAGCCCGGTCTCGGTGCTGACGGCCGCGGTGTGCCGTACGCCGCCGGCCTCCGCCGCCTGCGCCGCGACCCCGTCGGGCAGCGGCCCGGACGAGGTGAGGCGGGCGTCGCCGCCGACGCTGGGCACCGAGGCCGTCGAGCGCGCGTCGGCCACGCCCGCCAGCACCGAGCCGCCGAACGAGGCGGTGGTCAGC
>NZ_BAAAPF010000565.1:0-2292 GCF_039531005.1 Streptomyces synnematoformans | reverse complement strand
GCCGGGCGCGCGCTCGCGGGCGTACGCGGCCGCCCAGCCGGCGAGCGCCAGCTCCGCGGCCCGCCAGAGCCGCCGGGGCGCGGCCGGCTGCTCGGTGATCCGGGCGGTCAGCGTGCCCGGGAGCGGGAGGAGGGCGGCCGCGGCGGGCGGCAGCAGAAACGCTCCTGCAAGCAGGGCGGGGAAGAAGGCGCCGATGCCGTCGGGCACCCGGCCCGCCAGCGGCGGAACGCGCCACAGGTGCTCACCGGCCGCGTAGACCGCGGCGAGCAGGGCCAGCGCGGCCCACGGGACGGCGGCGCCGGGCCGCAGCGCGGGGGCGGCGCAGGCCGCCGCGGCGAGTACCGCGCCCAGCAGGCAGGCGCGTCCGGCCGGAGAGACCTGCCCCACCTGCCGCATGCGCCCCACGCTCCTCGCCCGTGCGCTACTCCGTACGAGTTGGGGAGCATAGGGCGGCTGCTACGGCCGTATGGGGCGCAGTCGCGCAAAAGAACACTACGAGCCGGGCGGATTCGCACCTTCGAGTGACGTGGAGCGGCCGTCGTCACCGGTGCTCCCGGTGTCGAGCACGGGCTGGTCCGGCACGTCGTCGCCGGACCTGATGAGGTCGATCCGGCCCATCACCTTCGCGCGCAGGTCCGTCGGCACGTCGTCATGACCGCAGCAGCGTTTGACGAGCTTCTTCACGGCCTGCTCCAGGCCGTACTTCTCCAGACAGGGGCTGCACTCGTCGAAGTGCACCTGGATCTTCGCGCAGTCCCCCTCGGGCATCTCCCGGTCGAGATACTCGTAGAGGTGGTCGAGGACCTCTGAGCAATCCGTCTCGTGCGGCTCTCCGCAGCTCATGACCCCGAACCCTTTCCCGTGTGCGAGCCGGCCGACTCGGGCCCGGCCCCCGCCGGCATCAGGCCGCGCTCCTGCGCGTAGTCCTCCAGAAGGCCGCGCAGCTGACGGCGACCGCGGTGCAGCCGGGACATGACCGTACCGATCGGTGTCCCCATGATGTCCGCGATCTCCTTGTAGGCAAACCCCTCGACATCCGCGAGATACACGGCGATGCGGAACTCCTCCGGGATCGCCTGGAGGGCTTCCTTCACGTCCGAGTCCGGCAGGTGGTCCAGCGCCTGGGCCTCGGCGGAGCGCAGGCCCGTCGACATGTGCGACTCGGCGCGCGCGAGCTGCCAGTCCTCGATCTCCTCGGCGGCGCTGCGCTGCGGCTCGCGCTGCTTCTTGCGGTACGAGTTGATGAACGTGTTCGTCAGGATGCGGTAGAGCCAGGCCTTCAGATTCGTGCCCTCGCGGAACTGGTGGAAGGAGGCGTACGCCTTGGCATAGGTCTCCTGCACCAGGTCCTCAGCGTCGGCGGGGTTGCGCGTCATGCGCAGCGCGGCCGAGTACATCTGGTCGAGGAACTGGAGCGCGTCGCGCTCGAAGCGTGCGTTCCGTTCGGTGGACGTCTCCTCGGGCGCCTTCCGCTCGTCGGCCGGCTCGCCCTTCCCCGTGTCGGTCCCAGTGACGAGACCCACCTCCTCCAGCACCGTGGTGGAGCCACCCGTGGCCCCGTACCGTTCGGAGGATAGACGACGTCCCTGCACATCCGCCGCCCAGTACTCCTCCGCTGCCGCCGGCTGCGGACGCGACGGGCATGCAACCGCGCTCATGCGCTTCCCTTCGTTGATCGCCTGGAACGTACATCCGCGACAACACATGCTCCCGACAGCGCATTCCCCCGGCGGCCCGCACCGACCGCCACGAGGGCCGGGAGGGGGCACGTGCGGGAGCGTCAGCGCAGGCCGGCGAGCCACTCCGCCGCCGCGGCGGTGATCGTGGCGGCGGTCCCGGCGTCGTCGGCCGGCGCGCTCCTGGCCACGGCGAAGCCGTGGTCGGCATACGGCACGGGCACCACGTCGGCGTCCGCGGGGAACTCCGCGGGACCGCCGAAGGGGTCGCGCTCGCCCTGCACCACGCGGGTCGGCACCCCGGCGTCCCGCAGCTCCGCCAGCCGCGACTTCTCCGGTTTGCCCGGCGGGTGCAGCGGGAACGCGAGCGCGAGGACGGCCCGGGCCCCCAGCGCGCCGGCCGTGCGGCAGGCGACCCGGGCGCCGGCGCTCCGGCCGCCGGCGACGACCGGCACGCCGGGCTTCTCCAGGGCGGGCCACAGGGCGGTCCAGCCGGCGTCGAGGGTCCGGGGCGCGGGCGCCAGCTTGCGGCCGGCGACCCGCCAGGGCTGCTCGACGAGCGCGACGGTGACGCCCTCGGCGGGCAGCGCGTCGGCCAGCGCCCGCAGGTTGTCGT
>NZ_BAAAPF010000564.1:0-2320 GCF_039531005.1 Streptomyces synnematoformans | reverse complement strand
GGCCGGCCATCGCCGGCAGCGGCCCCGGCAGCCGGCCGACGGGTGTCGCGTGCAGCCGCGCCGTCAGGTGCCCCGCCTCCCGCCACGGCGCCGCTTCGGGGGCGTCCGGCGCGACCGCGGCCCCGTACGGCCAGCTGCTGACGTGCCGGCCGTCGACGGGGCCGGTCGGCCCGGCGAGCGGGGCGAGCAGGATGCCGGCCAGCAGCGGGTGCGCGGCCACCCGCAGCCGGGCGGCGAGGGCGGCGGGGTCCAGGCGCGCGGCGTGGACCTTGAGTACGGTGCCGCCGCTGCGGACGACGGTCACGTCCGGGCGGTCGACGAGCACCGCGGGCTCGCCGGCCCCCCGGCTCAGCTCCGCCAGCCGGTCGACGAGGCGTGCGCGCACCGGCTCATCCTAGAACCTGCCGCCCGCGGTCCGGCCGGGTGCGCGGCGGCGGCCCGCGCCCGGACGGGCCGGCGCGCAGGTCGGCAGCGGGGCTGACCTGCACCGGGGCCGGAAAACGCGTAGCCCGGGCGTCTCCCCAGACACCCGGGCGTACACGTCCGTCCGCCGCACCCCCGTCCCCACGGGGCTGAGCCGGCTGTCCCCGGCCCGGGCCGCTCTCCCGGGCCTGACGGGGCTACTGCCCCATCATTCCGGCCACGGACGACGCATGTGTGATGACCGCGTCCCAGCCGCCGAAGACGACGGTGAGAACGATCGCGAGGGGCAGGACCATGGCGAGGGCGACCAGCGGGTGCCGGCGCTCCGGCGGCGGTGCGCCGAACGCGGCGAGCGCCCCGGCGACGGCCTCGGGCCGTGCGGCGTACTCCGCTGTTCTCTCCATGGCTCCCACTCCTGTGTTGGGGCGGCGGGCGTCCGACCTCGGGGGACGAGTGCTGCGCCCGCCGCTTGACGACAACATTAGGGAAGTGATCGGCACGGGTCGTCATGCCCGCGTATCGATTGCCTGGCCTCCCGGAGGATGACTGCGGCGCGAAGTCGCTACTCCCACGGGTGGAGACCGCGTACTACGACCCAGGGTCTTCCCGGAGGGGGGCCTCGCCGTCCGTGCGCGGCACGGGATGCTCCACCAGGGCGAGGACCCTGGTGGCCATGAACCGGGCCGTGCGCACCACCGAGCCGCTGCGCGTCACCTCGCTCACCTCGACCACGCCCCGGCGCACCGACGACTCGACCCTCCGGCCGGCGCGCGAGGCCACGACCTGGTACGTCCGCGTCGTGTCCCCCGCGTCCACGACTATCTCCACTCGATCGCCCTTCACCTGTCCGCATCCCCCTTCCCAGGGGCCGCACTTGGGCCCGGCCATATCTCCAGGATCCCACCTGGTACTGACAATTCGGCCCGCCGCACGGCGCCCTGCCAGCGCGAGCGGCCGTCAAGTCCGTAAGCTGTGCACGGCAGACAGACCGGGCAGCGGGGATGGTTACGGCATGGCGATGATGCGGCTCCGTCGTGAGGATCCGCGCGTCGTCGGCTCGTTCCGGATCCACCGGCGGCTCGGCGCGGGCGGCATGGGCGTGGTCTACCTGGGCTCCGACCGGCGCGGACAGCGGGTCGCCCTGAAGGTGATCCGGCCGGACCTGGCGGAGGACCAGGAGTTCCGGTCGCGGTTCGCCCGCGAGGTCTCGGCGGCCCGCCGGATCCGCGGCGGCTGCACGGCCCGGCTGGTGGCCGCCGACCTGGACGCGGACCGCCCGTGGTTCGCCACGCAGTACGTGCCCGGCCCCTCCCTGCACGACAAGGTCGGCGACGAGGGCCCGCTCGTGGCCGCCCGGGTCGCGGCGATCGGCGCGGCGCTCTCCGAGGGCCTGGTCGCCGTGCACGAGGCGGGCGTGGTGCACCGCGACCTGAAGCCGTCCAACATCCTGCTGTCCCCCAAGGGGCCGCGGATCATCGACTTCGGCATCGCCTGGGCGACCGGGGCCTCCACGCTGACGCACGTCGGCACGGCGGTCGGCTCGCCCGGGTTCCTGGCGCCCGAGCAGGTCCGGGGGCAGCCGGTGACGCCGGCGAGCGACGTGTTCTCGCTGGGCGCCACCCTGGCGTACGCGACGACGGGCGACTCGCCGTTCGGGCAGGGCAGTTCCGAGGTGATGCTGTACCGGGTGGTGCACGAGGAGCCGCTGCTCGACGGCGTGCCGGACGCGCTGGCGCCGCTGCTGCGCACCTGCCTGGCGAAGACGCCCGACGACCGGCCGTCGACGCTGCAGCTCTCGCTGCGGCTGAAGGAGATCGCGGCCCGCGAGGCGCACGGCGCGGGGGCGCAGGCCGCCCCGCCGCCGCGCCGGGCCGCCCCGGGGCGTACGGCGCCGGTG
>NZ_BAAAPF010000563.1:0-2347 GCF_039531005.1 Streptomyces synnematoformans | reverse complement strand
CGGTGCTCCTCGCCGCGGGCGGCGGTGCCGGGCTGTGGGCGGCGCTGCGCGACGACGGCGACCCGCCCGCGAAGGCCGCGGGGCCGCGCCGGACCATCGGCGTGCACGCGGACCTGACGGGCCCGCAGCGGGCGGTCGGCGAGGCGCAGGAGAAGGCGGCCCGGCTGGCGGTGGAGCGGTTCAACGCCCGTGGGAACAAGCCGTTCACGCTGGAGCTGCAGGTCGCCGACGACCGCGGCGACCCGGCCCGGGCCATGAGCGTGGCCCGGCGGCTGACCGGCGACCGCACGGTGCTGGCCGTGCTCGGCCCCACCGGCTACGCCTCCACCCAGGCGGCGCTGGACGTCTACGAGGGCGCGGGGCTGCCGCTGCTCACGGTCTCGGAGGGCTCGTTCAGCGCGGCGCAGGCGGCGCTGCTCGCGACCCCGAAGGCGTACTTCCACACCACCACCCTCGGCGCGCAGATCTCCTTCACCGTCCTGTACACGCTGATCGAACAGGGTGCGACGCACGTGGGCCTGCTGGCCGACCGGGCCGGCGCGGTCCGCGGCTGGGAGCACAGCACCATCGTGCACAACGCGGCCGCCAACCTCCGGATGGAGCTGTACCTGCGCGTCGTGCCCGCCGCCGCGGACGCCGACGCCATGGGCCCGGTCGTGGCGGACATGCTCGACCAGGGCATCGACAGCTTCTACTACACCGGCACGCCCGAGCGGGCCGCGGCGGTCGCCCGCGAGCTGGCGCAGCGGGGCTTCGACGGGCCGCGGTTCGTCGACCAGCCCGCGGCCGCCGGCCCGTTCACGGACGTGGCGGCCGACGCGGCCGAGGGCTGGCAGGCGCTGACCGCGTACATCGGCGCCGGCGCCGACCCCGTACGCGACTTCGCCGCCGCCTACCGCAAGCGGTACGGCGCCGCGCCGGAGCCGTGGGCGGCGGAGGCGTACGACGTCACCCGGCTGATCGCCGACCGGCTGACCGCCCTCGCGCGCAAGGGCCGGCGCAGGCCCACGCGCAAGGCGCTGGCCGAGGCGCTGGCCGGGACCCGGTTCAAGGGGCTGGCGGCCACGTACAGCTTCGACGACGACGGGCAGGTGGAGCGGGGGAAGGCCCACCACTACCGGGTCGAGGGCGGCCGGTTCGGCTACGTCGGCCCGATGGCGCTCCCCGGCTCCTGACGGGAGGAGCGGACGATGCGGGCGCTGCGCGCGGACGACCCGGAGGAGCTGGGCGGGCACACGCTGCTCGCCCGGCTGGGCGCGGGCGGCATGGGCGTGGTCTACCTCGCCCGCACCGGCGACGGCACGCTGGTGGCGCTGAAGGTCATCCGGCCCGAGCACGCGGCGAACCCGGCCTTCCGCGCCCGGTTCCGGCGCGAGGTGCGGCTGGCGAGCGGGCTGACGGGCCGCTGGGTGGTGCCGGTGACCGCGGCCGACACCGAGGCACGGGCGCCCTGGCTGGCCACGGCGTTCGTGCCCGGCCCCGCGCTGCTGGAGGCGGTGGACGGGTACGGGCCGCTGCCGCCGCACGCCGTCGGCGCGCTCGGCGCACGGCTGGCGGAGGCGCTGGCGGAGGTGCACGCGGCGGGGCTGGTCCACCGGGACGTCAAGCCGGGCAACGTGCTGCTCACCCTCGACGGGCCGCGCCTGATCGACTTCGGCATCGCGCACGACTCCGGGGCGACCGCGCTGACGGCGCCGGACGCGGTGATCGGCACCCCCGGCTATCTGGCGCCGGAACAGATCAGCGCCGGCGGCCGGGCGGGGCCGGCGAGCGACGTGTTCGCGCTGGGGTGCGTGCTGGCGTACGCGGCCACGGGACGCCGGCCGTACGGCGGCGGCAACGCGGCGGCGGTCCTGTACCGCACGGTGCACGAGGCCCCGGACCTGGCGGGTCTGGAGGGACTGCCGCCGGGGATGCGGACGGCGGTCACGGACTGCCTGGCCAAGGACCCCGGCGACCGGCCCACGGCGGCGGAGTTGGCCGCCGCCCTGGCCCCGCAGCCGCCCGCGAAGGCCGCGCCGCCGCCCGCGGAGGCGCCGCCGGAGGCCGTACCGCCGGACGCCGGGCCCGTCGACCCGCGCGTACCGGCGCCGCCGCCGCCGGACCCGGCCACCCGCGTACTGCGGGACGAGGGCGGGCCGGCCGAGGAGACGCTGCCCTACGACGCGGACGAGTCCGACGAACCCGGGACCGAAGACGGGGCCGTAGACGGGGCTGAAGACCGGGACGAAGGCGGTGGCGGGGGCCGGCGGGCCGGACCGGACGGGCTCGCGGGAGACCGCTCCGCCGGCGGCCGGCCCGCGGACCCGCGCGACTGGCTGCCCTCCCCCGTGCTGCGGCTCGTCGC
>NZ_BAAAPF010000562.1:0-2347 GCF_039531005.1 Streptomyces synnematoformans | reverse complement strand
GCTCCGACGACATCCACCGCCGCCACCCGCTGCGCCCCTTCCTCGCCGAGCTGGAGCGGCTGCGCACCGTGCAGCGGGTGGAGCTGGCGCGCTTCTCGCGCGAGGAGGTCGTCGGCCAGATCACCGCGATCCAGGGCACCGGGCCGCTGCCCCACCTGGTCGACACGATCTTCCAGCGCTCCGACGGCAACCCCTTCTTCGTCGAGGAGCTGACCGCCCTGCTGGACTGCGGCGGCTCGCCGGCCGCGCTGTCGGAGTCGCTGCGCGACCTGCTGCTGGTACGGGTCGAGGCGCTGCCGGAGGCGACGCAGCGGGTGCTGCGGACCGCCGCAGAGGCCGGCTCGACGGTGGAGTTCGGGCTGCTGCTCGCCGTGGCGGGGCAGGGCGAGGAGGAGCTGATCGAGGCGCTGCGGCCCGCCGTCGACGCCGGCATCCTGCTGCCCGCGGCGGAGGGCCCGGGCGCCGACAGCTACCGCTTCCGGCACGCGCTGCTCCGCGAGGCCACCGCCGACGACCTGCTGCCCGGCGAGCGCTCCCGGCTCAACCGCCGCTACGCCGAGGCGCTGGCCGCCGACCCCGCGCTCGTCCGCCCGGAGGAGCACGCCGCCCGGCTGGCCAGCCACTGGTACCACGCCCGCGACGCCGCGCGGGCCCTGCCCGCCGCGCTCAAGGCGGCCGACGAGGCGGGGATGCGGCACGCGTTCGCCGAGCAGCTGGCGCTGCTGGAGCGGGCCATCGAGCTGTGGGACGAGGCGCCGGCGGAGCAGCTGCGCGAGCTGCCGACCGCGCGCTACGCGGAGTCGTATCCGCTGTGCCGCTGCGTCGACCAGCCCCACCTGCACTTCATCGACCTGCTCGCGGAGGCCACCGTCGCGGCCCGGCTGGACGACGCGCACGAGCAGGCACGCGCGCTGATCCGGCGGGCGCTGGAGCTGCTGGACGAGACGGCGGAGCCGGAGCGGGCGGCGTGGTTCTGGCTGGAGCGGCAGTGGCAGGTCGTGGGCAGCGGCGGCGGCGACGGCTGGGCGGAGCTGGGCAAGGCCCAGGAGCTGGTCGCGGACCGCCCGTCGTCGCCGGTGAAGGCGGACGTGCTGGCGACCGCCGCGGTGTGGAAGATGCTGCACAGCCCGGACCCGGAGAGCATCCCGCTGGCGGAGAGCGCGGTGGCGGAGGCCCGGCGGGCCGGCGCCACGGAGGTCGAGCTGCACGCGCGGATCACGCTGGCCACGCTGCGTGCGCACGCCGCCGACGTCGACCGGGGCATCGCCGAGCTGTACGAGCTGCGCGAGGCCGCCGACCGCTGCGGCGCCCCGACCGTGATCGGCCGGGCGCACAACAACCTGGCGTCCGTGCTGGAGATGACCGGCCGGTCCCGCGCGGCGATCGAGGCGGCCCGGGCGGGCCTCGTGGCGGCCCGGCAGCAGGGTCTGCGCGACTCGATCGCCTTCATCGGGTGCAACCTGGTCGACGCGATGATCTCCGTCGGCGAGTGGGACGCCGCGGAGCGGGAGCTGGCGGGGCTGCGGTCGTACGGGGCGCAGGCCAGGACCCGCGCGTTCGCCTCCCTGGCCGCCGCCTGCCTGGCGCTGTTCCGCGGCGACCTGGACCGGGCGGAGGAGCTGCTCGCCGGGGCCCGCGAGGAGGCGGGCGCGAGCGTCGCCGAGCCGCAGAGCAGCTTCCGGGTGGTGCAGATCGAGGCGCGGATCCTGATGGAGCGCGGCCGGTACGGGCAGGCGCGGGCGGTGCTCGCCGAGGGGCTGGCGAAGCTGCCGGAGCTGGGGCACGAGTCGTACCTGTGGCAGCTGCTGGTCTCGGCCGCGGCGGCGGAGGGCGACGTGCGCGGGCTGCCGGGGGCGGCGGCCGAGGGGCGCGACGAGCTGCTGGACCGGCTGGAGAGCGCGGCGGGGCAGGTGGACACGCCGACGCCGGTGTGGGCGGCGTGGCGGCGGTACTTCGCCGCGGAGCTGGACCGGGCCCGGGGCGGGGCGGACGCGGCGCGGTGGGAGGCCGCGGCGGCGGCGCTGGCCCGGCTGGAGCGGGAGTACGAGCTGGGCTGGGCGCGCTACCGGTGGGCGGAGGCGCTGCTCGCCGGCGGCGCCGCCGTGATCGCGGTCCTCGCCGGGCTCACCGTCTGGCAGCTGCGCCGCCGCCGGACATGACACCCCGCGCCGCGGGCGCACCGGACGCCCACCCGACGCGTCCCGGGCTGCAGCTCCGCGAGACGGACGGCGCGACCGGCCGCGCGCGGCAGAGCCCCGGCGCGGGACAGGCCCGCCCCGCACCGCACTCCGGTCCCGCGGACGACGGTGCCGGGCCGCTCCGGCCCGGGCGCCGCGCCGGCGGCAAG
>NZ_BAAAPF010000561.1:0-2404 GCF_039531005.1 Streptomyces synnematoformans | reverse complement strand
GGCCCGCCTTCCAGGGCGTCACCGCCGCCTGGCGCGGCGCCGACGGCACCCTCCATGCCGAAATCGCGATCCCCGAGGACGCCGACACCGCCGGCCACGCCATCCACCCCGCCCTGCTGGACGCCGCCCTCCACCCCCTCGCCACCCGCACCCTCCGGGCGAACAACCGCGCGGAGGACAAGGCGGAGGAACTGCGGTTGCCGTTCGCATGGACCGGCGTTTCCGTTCACGCCACCGGCGCCACCGAACTACGCGCCACCCTCACGCCCACCGGCGAGCACGGCCACGACCTGGCTCTCCGCGCCTGGGACCCGACCGGGGCGCCCGTGGCCACCATCGCCGCACTCAACACCCGGCCCGTCGACGCCACTGCGCTGGCCGGCGGCCCGCACGCGAACACGGCTACCCGCAACAGCCTGTTCCACCTCGCGTGGCGCGCTGCCTCGGCCCAGCCGTCGGCACAGACGGATCTCGACCTGGTCGACGTATACGTAGCACCCCCCGCCGAGAACGACTCCCCCGCCGCGGCCCACACCGCGACCGAAGCCCTGCTCACCCACCTCCAGACCTGGCTGGCCGACAACGACGCGACCGACCGCCGCCTCGTCGTCCTCACCCACCACGCCGTCGCCACCGACCACGCCGAAGACGTCCACCTCGCCCACGCACCCCTATGGGGCCTGGTCCGCACCGCCCAGAACGAGAACCCCGACCGCATCCACCTCATCGACACCGACACCACCGGCGACACCCCACAACTCGCCGAAGCCCTGGCCACCGGCGAACCCCAACTCGCCCACCGCAACGGCCAACTCCTCACCCCCCGCCTCACCCGCTCCACCGACACAGACACCACCCACGCCCGCCCCCTCGACCCCAACGGCACCGTCCTCATCACCGGCGGCACCGGCGGCCTCGCACAACTGACAGCACGTCACCTCGTCACCCAACACGGCGCACGCCACCTCCTGCTGGCCTCCCGCAGCGGCCCCGACCACCCGGGCACCACCACACTCCACGACGAACTCACCAACCTCGGCGCCAACGTCACCATCACGGCCTGCGACGCCACCGACCCCGAAGCAGTACACACCCTCATCAACTCCGTCGACGCACAGCACCCACTGACCGCCGTCATCCACACCGCCGGCACCCTCAACGACACCGTCCTCACCCAGCTCACCCCGGAGACCCTCCACCCCGTCCTGGCCCCCAAGGTCGACGCCGCCTACCACCTCCACCAGGCCACCAAGCACCTCGACCTCGCCCACTTCATCCTCTACTCCTCCGCCGCCGGCACCCTCGGCAACCCCGGACAAGCCAACTACGCCGCCGCCAACACCTACCTCGACACCCTCGCCCACCACCGCACCCACCACGGCCTGCCCACCACCAGCCTCGCCTGGGGCTACTGGGAACACACCACCGGACTCACCAGCCACCTCAACGACAACGAAGTCCGCACCATCACCCACGGCACCACGGCACTCACCACCGACCACGCCCTCCACCTCCTCGACACCGCACTCACCACCCCCCACCCCCACCACCTCTGCACACCCCTCAACCCCAACACCCTCCGCACCACACCCCACCTCCCCCCGCTCCTCCGCGACCTCGTACCGGCGCCCCGCCGCACCGCCGCGCGGGCGAACACTGCGCAGCCGTCGGGAACGGACCTGGCCGCCCGGCTCCGGGCACTGCCGTCGGAAGGGCGGCAGAAGCTGCTGCTGGACGTCGTGTGCGGCGCCGTCGCCGCGGTCCTGGGGCACGGCGGCGCGGACGCGATCGATCCGTACCGGCCGTTCAACGAGCTGGGCTTCGACTCCCTCACCGCCGTCCAACTCCGCAACCGCCTCACCGAAGTCACCGCGCTCCGCCTGACCTCCACGCTGATCTTCGACTACCCCACGCCGAACGATCTGGCCCGGTACGTCGGCGAGAGCATCGGCGTCGACGAGGAGAGCGCCGAGACCTCCTTCCTGGCGGAGATCGACAAGCTCGAACTGACGCTGATCGAGCGTTCCGCTGAGGACGCCGGGCGGGTGAAGGTGACACGCCGGCTCCAGGCCCTCCTCACCCGCCTCAACGAGACCGCACGCACGGCGCCGGACGACGAGGACATCGAGGCGAAGCTCCGTTCCGCCTCCAACGACGAACTCTTCGATCTGCTCGACGGCGATCTCGACCTTTCCTGACCCCGGCGGCGCCCGCGCCGCCCCAGCAATTCCGTACAGAGGAGCGACGACCAATGTCGGACGAAGCCAAGCTTCGGGAGTACCTGACCCGCGCAGTCGCCGAGCTGCACCAGACGCGGCAGCGCCTGCAGGACGCCGAGACGGCAAGGCAGGAGCCGATTGCGATCGTTTCGATGGCCTGCCGGTACCCGGGCGGGGTGCGTTCG
>NZ_BAAAPF010000560.1:0-2408 GCF_039531005.1 Streptomyces synnematoformans | reverse complement strand
CCGCCTCCGCGACCGCGCCGCCGTCCGTGGCCAGGACGACGAGCCGCCCGGCGTCGGGCACCGCGAGGAACGACTCGCCGGACCCCGCCGCCGCGGCGTCGAGCGCGTCGGCCAGCTCCCCCAGCACCTCCGGCAGCGGCTCCGGGTCCCCGTCCCCCGCCGGCGCGACCGGTGCGACCGGCGCGGCGGCCTCGACGACGAGGAGCCGTACGGGGGCGTCCAGCAGCCCGCCGTAGAGCGGGCCGGCGACGGACCGCGCGTGGTCGGGCTGGCCGGCGAGCAGCAGCCGCAGCACCGCGGTGCCGAGGCGCTGCTCGGCGGCGGAGAAGGCGCTGGAGCGCTCGGTGACGAGGGTGAGCAGGGAGACGGCGGCGTGCACGGCGTAGCGCTCGGCGGGGGTGAGCCGGCCGCCGGTCCCGACGGCGAGGACGCCGCGGCAGTGCCGCCCGGAGCCGAGGGACTGCAGCTCGACGCGGTCCTCCCCGGCGTCCGGGCCGTCGGCGGTGACCCCGGATTCCGCGGCCCCGGGCTCCGCGGCCGCGGGTCCCGCGGCCCCGTCCGCCGTGCCCCCGTCCGCCGTGGCCCCGGCTCCCGGGACCCCCGCGGCCCCCGCCGCCGGGTCCTCCGCCGGCCCCTCCGCGCCCTCGGGCCGTACCCCCGCCACCACCGCGCTCGCCGGCGCCGACCGCCGCCGCAGCCGCGCCACGTCGCCCTTCAGCGCCTCCGCCCACACCGCAGCCCGCCCCGGCGACACGGCAAGGACCTCTCCCGTCGTGTCGTACAGCGCCGCCCATCCGCGCACGTGCGCCGCGAGCCGGGCGACGACGGTCGCCGGGCCGTCCGCGCCGAGCGCCGCCCGGGTCAGGTCCCGCTGCGCCTCGAAGCCACGGGTCAGCGCCCGGTACTGGTCGGCGGCGATGGCCGCGGAGACCGCCTTGGAGATGGCGATGAACGGCGTCTTCCGCGGCACTTCCAGGAGCGGCACCCGCGCCTCCCGGGCCGCCGTGAGCAGCGCCTCCGGCACCGTGTCGAAGTTCACGCCGACCCCGAAGCCCACCCCGACCACGCCGGCATCCGCCAGCCGCCGCACGTAGCGGTGCATCGCGTCGGCGTCGTCGACGTCGAGCTTCAGCGCGGTGGTCAGGATCAGCTCGCCGCCTTCGAGGTACGGCACGGGGTCTCTCAGCTCGCTGGTCTGTGCCCAGCGCACGTCCGCGCCCAGTTCGTCGGCTCCGGTGAGGACGGAGAGCTTGAGGGCGGGATGGCGGACGAGTGAGGCGAGCGTGGGCATGGCACCTTCTGGCTGGTGCAGCGGCCCGCGGGCCGCTGTGCTGGTTCATGACTGTCTGCGCGATCGCCCCGGCCGGGCCGGAGCGTACGCGTCCGACCCTGGCCGTCCCCCATCCGACCCCGACCGGCGTCCGTCCGGGACCCGTCGGGGATCCGACGATCCACACCGCCCTCCGACCGCCGCGGAGGTCTCCGACCGCTTTCAGACTGTGGCTGTCGCCGCACCGTTCCTTACGACGCTCCGTATGAACGGCTCCGCCCATTGTGCCTCAGTGGTGCAAGTCGACGAGCACCGGCGGCGTCCGCTCGCCGCCCACGGTCGTCACGGACAGCACCGCGTGCCCGGGCGGCAGCGTGTTCGCCAGCTCCGAGGCCGACCAGCGCTCCCGCTCCACGGTGCGCACCGTCACCGAGCGGCTCATGGCTTTCGTACCCGTGAAGACCTGCCGTATCCATCGCAGCAGCCGCCGGAGCGGCCCGCCGGAGACGTCCGGGACATGCGTGACGTCCTCCGCCTCCACCCACTCCGCGCCCCACGCCTCCGCGAAGTGCCGGCCGTCCCACGTGCTGACGCCGGTCAGCGCCATCCGGCAGCCGACCGCCGCCAGCAGCGGCCCGCGCACCGGCTCGGCCACGTCGTCCAGCCCGCGCAGCCCGAGCACCACGCCGGCGTGCGCGGCGCGCAGCCGGCCGACGGCCCGTACGGACTCGGGGCTGGCGGTGCGCGCGGCGTCGTCGAGGACGAGGGCGGCGAAGAGGGAGCGGTCGGCGCGGGCCGGGGCGGCGGCCGTGAACTGGGCGAGGAGCAGCCGGGCCAGCAGGCGGGACGCCTCCGCGTGCGTACGCTCCGGCAGCGCGATCCGTACCCGCATGGGGTGCTCCAGCGCCCGCATCGAGAACTGCCGGCCCCGGCCGCGGGTGTCGAAGAACCGGGCGAAGACGGGGCGGTCCAGCACCGCGAGCCAGGCGGCGAGCACGGCGTCGACGTCGCCGGGGCGGGACAGCTGGCGCTCGCGGGCGTCGAGTTCCCGGAGGGCGGCGGCGGCGCGCTCGGCGGCGTAGCCGGCGGGGTCGGCGGGGCCGGTGCCGGGGTCGTCGGGGCCGGCCCCGGGGCCGGG
>NZ_BAAAPF010000559.1:0-2462 GCF_039531005.1 Streptomyces synnematoformans | reverse complement strand
AGTCCGGCCAGTTCCCCGGTGCCGACGGGCCCGCAGCCGCCGGGCCCGGCGCGGCCGAGCCCGTCCCGGCCATTCCGCCGCGCCACCGCTGGGGCGCGGTCGGCGTCGTCGCCGCCGCGCTGGCCGGCGCCACGTTCGTCCCGAACGCCTTCGGCGGCGAGTCCGACCGCCGCTGCAACGGGCGCGCGGAGCTGTGCGCGCTGCGCTACGACGAGGTGGCCCAGCTCGCCTCGCACAACGCGATGGCCACCTCCCAGGACCGGTTCATCGCCCCGCTGCAGGACCCGTCGATCACCGGCCAGCTCAACGAGGGCGTGCGCGCCCTGCTCCTCGACACCCACCGCTGGGAGACGCCGCAGGAGATCGCCGCGCGGCTGGCGGACTCGGACTTCTCCCCGGCCATGCAGCGGCAGATCCGCTCCGTGCTGGACACCGCGGACCCGCCCCGCCGGGGCACCTGGCTGTGCCACGCCGTCTGCCGCGGCGGGGCGCTGCCGCTGGTCCCGGAGCTGGAGAAGATCGGCGACTGGCTGGAGCAGAACCCCTCGGACGTGGTCACGCTGGTGATCCAGGACGGCATCAGCGGCGCCGGCACCCGCGCCGCGATGCGCAGCGCGGGGGTGGCGGACATGGCGTTCACGCCGGACGACGACCCGCACGCGCAGTGGCCGACGCTCGGCGAGATGATCGACGCGGACCGGCGGCTCGTCGTGTTCGCGGAGAAGGCGGACGGCCCGGCGCCCTGGTACCGCAACTTCTTCCGGTACGGCATGGAGACCCCGTTCGCGTTCCGCGACCCCGAGGACATGACGTGCGAGCCGAACCGCGGCGGGACGGACAAGCGGCTCTTCCTCATGAACCACTTCATCAGCAACAGCGGCGGCAGCCGGTTGGACGCCGGCCGCATCAACGCCCGCGACTTCGTGCTCGACCGCGCCCACCGGTGCGAGCGGGAGCGCGGCCGGCCGGTGAACCTGGTGGCCGTCGACTACGCCACGATCGGCGACGCCCGCGGCGCCGTGCGCGCACTCAACAACGAGCGCATCGCCCGCCACGAGGAGTGACGGCACCGGCACGGCCGGCCCGGCGTACGGGCGCCAGCCTCGCCGTGCGCCAGGGCCGCGGCCGCCGCAGCGCCCGGCGAGAGTGCGGTTCGGATCACGGACAGGGCGCACCCGAGCGGGAGCGAGCGGTTCCGGGGACCCGTCCCGGGGGCCGGTACCTGTCGACCCGGTTCTCCGTCGTGCGGGCGCTGGAGGTGCTGGAGGACACCCTCACGCGGTCCGAGCGCACGCTCGGCGCTGACCACCCGGACACCGCCTACGTACGAAAGGTGCTGGTCGACGACGACCCGATGACGGCCGACGTACGGCGGGAGCCCGGGGAGCTGGGCTGACGTCGGCCGGCGCGCGGTCGTCGGGCCGGGGCGGCGGGTTCGCCGACGGGTGTCTGGTGTCCGGCCGGGCCCTCCCGTGGCACCGTGCGTAGCGCACCGCCGCCCGCAGACCTCCGCACCGACGGGACCCGCGCATGCGCTACGCCCTCGACCCCGAACTCGCCGCGGCGGCCGCGCTGCTGGCCGACGCCGACCTCGCCGACCTCGCCGCCGCGCGCGCCGCCCAGGCGGCCGAGCTGGCCGCGGCGCCCGCGGCCGACGAGTCGGGCGTGGTCGTACGGGACGTGCGCGCGCCCGGCCCCGCGGGGGGTGCGCCGGCGGTGCCGCTGCGCGTCTACCGCCCCGCGGCGCCGGTGCCGCCCGGGCCGCTGCCCGCCGTCTACGCGCTGCACGGCGGCGGCTTCGTCCTCGGCTCGCCGCAGGTCGACCACGACACCCACCTGCGGATCTGCCGGGAGCTGCCCGCCGTGGTCGTCGCCGCCGACTACCGCCTCGCGCCCGAACACCCCTACCCCGCCGCGCTGGACGACTGCCGCGCCGGGCTGGAGTGGCTGGCCGGGAACGCCGCCGGCCTGGGCGTCGACCCGGCCCGTGTCGGGCTGTGGGGCGACAGCGCCGGCGCCGGGCTCGCCGCGGGGCTCACCCTGCTCGTCCGCGACCGCGGCGGGCCGCCGATCCGCTGCCAGCACCTGCAGAGCCCGGCGCTGGACGACCGGCTGACCACGCCCAGCGCCCGGACGTTCACGGACACCCCGGTGTGGAACCGCCGCAACGCCCGGCTGAGCTGGGAGGCGTACCTCGGGCCCGGCGTACCGGGCACGCCGGGCGTGCCGCCCTACGCGGCGCCGGCCCGGGCCGCGGACCTGGCGGGGCTGCCGCCGGCGTGTGTGGCGGTGATGGAGTTCGACCCGCTGCGCGACGAGGCCGTGGCGTACGCGGAGGCGCTGGCGGCGGCGGGCGTCCCGGTGCAGCTGTGCCGCTACCGGGGCACGTTCCACGGCGCGGTCGGCGTGGCGCACGCGGCGGTGGCGCGGCGGATCGCCGCCGACGCGCGGGACGCCCTGCG
>NZ_BAAAPF010000558.1:0-2489 GCF_039531005.1 Streptomyces synnematoformans | reverse complement strand
GCCGCGTGCACCGCGGGCCGCGGGGCGGACCCCCGGCGGCCGTTGCGCTCCGGGCTGACGCCGCGGCGCAGCCGCGCCTTGACGTCGTGCACCGTGCCCAGCGACACGTCCGTCTCCCGCGCCACCTGCCGCAGCGGCGCGTCGGGGTGGGCGCTGATGTACTCCGCGGCGCGGCGCCTGCCCTCCCCCGCGTACACCGGCCGCTTGCGGCCGTCGCGCCCGATCCGCTTCCCGGCGGGGTCCGCCGCGCCCTCCGTACGCGGCCGCAGCGCGGCGATCGTCTTGGCGCTGAGCCCGCTGACCCCGGCGATGGCCCGATCGGACCAGTCCGGGTGCGCGGCCAGCACGCGGCGGGCGCCGTCGAGCCGGTCGGCCTTCGACAGCGGCAGCCCGTGCGCGCTGTTGGCCTGCATGGCGAGGACGAGCGCCTCGGCGTCGGTGCAGTCGAGGAGGCGCACCCGGACGCTCGCGTCGCCGCGGAGCCGGGCGGCCTCCAGCCGGTGCAGCCCGTCGATGACGCGGCAGCCGTCCTTCTGCACGAGCAGCGGCGGCAGCTCCGCGCGGGCGGTGGCCTCGGCGAGCAGCTGGACGTGGGCGGCGTCCGTGCCGGCCCGGCGGAGCCGCGGCCCGGGCGACAGTGCGTGGACCGGGATGTCCCGGGCGGGCAGCCCCTCGAACCTCCCGGGGTCCCACGCCCCGCCGGCCGCCGGTTCGTCGTCTGGCGCGGCGCCGCCGCGGCCGTCTGCGCTCGCTGTGGTCTGCACGTCATGGACGGACATCCGGTGCGGCTCCTCTCGGCTGCTGTCTCCGACGAGCCTGGCAGCGGAGTCTCTAGCCGCGGTCGAACGCGGGTCGACGGGGTGCGGGGCCCCGCCCGCGGCGGCCGGGGCCCCGCGCGCCGGGCCTACCCGGGCGGGACAGCGGCGGTGGTGCGGGCGGGGCCGAACCAGCGGGCGAGCGCGTCGCCCAGCTCCTCCCCGCTGCCGGGATCGGCCCAGGCCACGTACCCGTCGGGCCGGACGAGCACCGCCGGCGGAGGCACCGGCCCGGGCCCGGGCGCCCACGTACCGGCGACCACATCCACCCGGTCCGCCCAGCCCCCGGCGCCGTCGCCCGCCGTCACCAGCACCCCCCGCGCCGCATGCAGCAGCTCCGCCACCCGGACCCGCGAACCATCGGGACGCACCAGCTCCCGATCCGGCGCCAACCGCCGCCCCAGCAGCGGATGCTCCCCCGCCCCCACCTCGTACCGGATCCCCAACCCGCTGAGCATCCCCGCCATGTACCCGGCGGCGTCCTTCTCGGCCACCAGCTCGCCGAGGACGCCGCGCACCGGGTCCATCTCCTCGCCGGTGAGCCGCAGTTCGATCGCGGCGCGGGCGTTGCGGGCGAGCTGGCGGCCGATCGGGTGCCGTTCCGCGTGGTACGTGTCCAGCAGCGCGTCCGGCGCCAGCCCCTTCAGGACCAGCCCCAGCTTCCAGCCGAGGTTCACCGCGTCCTGCACGCCCACGCTCAGCCCCTGCGCCATGGCGGGCGGCTGCACGTGCGTGGCGTCGCCGGCGAGGAACACCCGGCCGCGCCGGTACGCGGCGGCCACCCGGGAGGCGTCGGAGAAGCAGCTCAGCCAGCGGCAGTCGGCGTGGTGGATGGACTCGCCGGTCAGCCGCTGCCAGGCGTCGGCGAGTTCGGTGTACGTCAGCGACTCGCGGTCCTTCGGCGGCATGCCGCGCTCGTGCACGACGACGCGGGTGACGCCGTTCTCCAGGTCCATCGCCATGACCATGCTGCCGCCGGGCAGGTCCTCGCCGATGCGCCGGCGGCGCGTGCGCAGGCCGGTCACGTCGGCGGTGTAGAACCCGCGGGTGGGCTCGGGCCCGGAGAAGTCGACGCCGGCGAGCCGGCGGACGGTGCTGCGGCCGCCGTCGCAGCCGACGAGGTACGCGGCCGTGTCCTCGCTCGGGCCTTCGGCGCCCGCGAACTGCACCACCACGCCGTCCGGCGTCTCGCGGTAGGCGGTGACCTCGTGGCCGCGCCGGACGGGCACGCCCAGCTCCGTCGCCCAGTCCTCCAGCATCCGTTCGGTGCGGAACTGGGAGATGCCGCGGCGGGCGAAGTGGTCCTCGTCGGCGAGGGTGAGGTCGATCGGCACCCCGCCGAAGTGGCTGTCGGCGCGCTCGGTCGCGCCGAGCCGGGCGAGCAGCCCGCGCTGGTCGAAGCACTCGGCGGTGCGCCGGGTGAAGCTGGCGCCGCGCGACTCGCGGGGCGGCTCGGGCAGCTTCTCGTACACCACGACGTCGGCGCCGGCGAGGCGGAGTTCACCGGCCGTCATGAGCCCGACCGGGCCCGCGCCGACGACGATCACGTCCCTGGTCACGATCGCACTCCTGTCGGCTGGGCGGCGGTGGCGCCGCCGGTGGTGGTGGTGCGGGCGGGGCCGAACCAGCGGGCGAGCGCGTCGCCCAGCTCCTCCCCGCTGCCGGGATCGGCCC
>NZ_BAAAPF010000557.1:0-2492 GCF_039531005.1 Streptomyces synnematoformans | reverse complement strand
TCAGTTGGTTAGAGCAGCTGACTCTTAATCAGCGGGTCCGGGGTTCGAGTCCCTGACGGCGTACAGCACGCAGGATCGTCGACCCGGGCGCTTTCGGATCTCCGAGAGCGCCCGGTCTGCTTTTCCGGGTGTTCCGGGGTGTTCCGGGTTCACGGCCCCGCCGCGGGGAGCGCGGCCCGCGGTCAGCCGTGCTTCGCGTCGCGTTCGACCCGTACGTCCCAGCCGCCGGCCGCGGTCCGCCCGCTGACCGTCACGTGCACGCCCTCCCGCTTCAGGCGCAGGCTCTCGCCCTCCCCCAGCGGCGCGTCCGCGAGCGGCGGGTAGACGGACGTGTCGGGGCAGGCCGCGGAGCGCGGGTGGCCGTCCACGACCTCGACGGGGCCGCCGCCGGAGTCGGTGCCGGTGTGGACGCGGTACACGAGGACGCCCTCGGTGCAGGCGTGCCGGTCGTTCCCGTACCGGCCGCGGGCCTCGACGGCGACGGCGCTGGTGGCCCCGGTGGGCACGACCACGAGCCGGATGTCGCGGCGCAGCGCCGCCGCTCCCTTGGCGTCCTCCCCCGGCGCTCCGTGCCCGGGCGCCCCGTCCGCCCCGCCGCCCGCTCCCGCCCCGTGCCGCGCACCCGCCTCGGCCGTACCGCGCGGGGGCGTCCGCGGGCTCGCGGGGGCGGAGAGCGCCTGCAGCGTGAACCGGTCCGACCCGGCGCCGACGGCGCAGCCTACCTGGTCGCCGCCCAGCCAGCCGAGCTTCCACTTGTGCCAGCCGAAGGGGTCGGGCGCGAGCCCGAACTGGCTGCCCATGAGGTCCCAGTCGCCGACGTGGGTGTCCCAGTCGGCCCGGCCGTCGACGGGGCGGTGGTAGAGGTCGGGGAGGTCGAAGACGTGGCCGGTCTCGTGGGCGAGGACGTTGCGGTCGGGCGGGTGCTGCTCGAAGACGGTCACGATGCGGTGCAGGTCGGTGCCGTCGGCGCGCATCGGGGTTTCGAAGTTGACCACCTTGGTGGCGTCGGAATCCACGCCGGGGGCGTCCGGATCGGCGACGAGGTAGACGACGTCGTAGTCGCCGAAGTCCACTTTCCGGTCGGCCGCGGATATCGCGTCGTTCAGGAACCGGCCGCGTGCCGCCGGGTCCCAGTCGCGGGCGATGCCGTACGACAGGGAGTCCGACGGCATGCGTATCCAGCGCTCGCGCGCGTCCGTGCGGAGCCGGAACCGCCCGTACGAGGCGCGGGCGAAGAACTCGGCGGTGGCCGGGAAGTGGTCCTCGGCCAGCTCTTCCGGGGAGGTGAGCGGCGCGGAGTCGGGGAAGGAGAGAAACACCATCACCGCGTCGAGGGTCTTCTCCGGCCGCGGATAGGCCGGGTTCCAGTCGGCGACCCCCTCGGAGTGGTGGGCGGCGGTGCGCTCCAGCGCGCAGGGGTGGCCGGGCTGGGCACCGACCGGGTCGGCGATGAGGGAGGTGGCCATCACGGCGGACAGCGAAGCGGCCACGGCCGCGGCCCGGCGCAACGCGCGCGACTGGTCCTGTTCCACAGGGGGTATGGATGGGTGGGCCACGTCGACCTCATCGGCTCGGAAGAGTAGGGAACACAGCCCACTTTGTTCGTGTTTGATCCCGCTCGTCCTGTTCCAGTGCCCCACACGGGTGACTCGGATGCCGGACGGGAGGGGACATGAGGACCATGTGCGGGTAACACAAAGTCACATCTGGTCATTCGCCCGGCAGGAGGCGGCCATGTGCGATCACTCCCGGCCCCATCCGGCTCCGCACTTTCCACACCGCAGCGGCGTCACTGGATCGACACAGCCGGTAGCCCTATGATCGGGCACATTTCCAGCGCTGTGGCTCTGCAGCGGCGGAGCCGAGCGGCCCCCACGGGCGGGAGCGAGCGGTGAGCGTATCTCTCGAAGGGCCGGGCTGCGGGCCCGGGACCTCACTCCAGGCGGTCACGGAACGTCACCTCGCCGCGGGCGCGCCCGTGGACGACTTCCGCGCCGCCTTCGACGGGGCCCAGCTGGCGATGGCCGTCGTGGGCGGCGACGGTCTCGTACGGGCCGCCAACAGCCGGATGCTGGAGCTGGTCGGCGCCGGCGAGGCGGGGCTGGCCGGCGCCTCGGCGGCGGAGCTGACCGGGCTGCGGGACGAGCCGTGGAGCTGGGCCGGCTTCGTGGACGTGCTGCAGGGCAGGCGTGCCTCGCTGCGCTGCACCCGGCGGATGAAGGACGCGAGCGGGCGCTCGCTGTCCGTCGAGATGACCCTCACGCCGCTGGCCGGCGGCCGGGCGCTGCTGTCGCTGACGGACGTCACCGAGCAGCGCGAGCTGCGCGCGAAGCTGCGCCACCTGAAGATGCACGACCCGGTGACCCGGCTGCCGAACCGGGAGCTGTTCTTCGAGCGGCTCACCGGCGCGCTGCAGGAGGCCCGGCAGGCGGCGGAGCCCGGCGCCGAGGCCGGCGGCGCGGGCGGCGGCGACGGGCACGGCCGCTCGCGGC
>NZ_BAAAPF010000556.1:0-2492 GCF_039531005.1 Streptomyces synnematoformans | reverse complement strand
GGGCGGCTGCGCTTGGCCGGACGGTGGCCGGCCGGCCTGCGGCTGCGGCCCGGCCGGCGGCGGCGCGGCCGCACGCTCTTCGCCCTGCTCCTGCTCGCTCACGCGCCTGTCCCCCCGGGTGGTCGTCCCTCCGTGCCGTTACGGCTGCAGACCCTAACCCGCCCGCAGAGCCCCCCGCCTGCGGTCGCTGAAATAGAACGCCGCCAGCACGCCGCCCAGCAGCCCGAAGAGGTGGCCCTGCCAGGAGATCGACTGCTCCACCACCTCGTCCGTCGGCAGCACGCCCCACAGCATGGAGCCGTACACCACGGCGACGCCCACGCCGACCAGCACGTCCGACACCCGCCGGTCGACGAAGCCGCGCACCGCCACGTAGCCGAAGAGCCCGAACACGACGCCCGACGCCCCCGCCGTGGCCGTGTTCGCGGGGGCGATCAGCCACACCCCGAGCCCGCTCACCAGCGTGATCACGGCGACCACGCCCACGAACCGGCTGATCCCGCGCATCGCCGCCAGGAAGCCCAGGACCAGCAGCGGCACCGTGTTCGCCGAGAGGTGGTCCCATCCGAAGTGCATGAACGCCGACGGGATCACGTCCCGCAGCTCGCCGGCGTCGCGCGGGGTGATCGCGTACGTGTCCAGCCTGTTGTCGCTGATCTGGTCGACCGCCTCCAGCACCCACAGCAGCGCCACCCACGTGACCATCACCACCCCGGCGCGCATCACGTATATCCGACCCCGCGGCGGCCGCGTCCTTGCCGGCTGTGCGGCGGGGGTGCCGCGCTCATAAGGTTCGTACATCACCCGAGCCCCCTCCGGACCAGTGTGTCCTCCCAGGGGAAACGCAGGCGGCCCGCGCCGTGGTTCCCGGCGCCGGATAGGCTCGCTGCGTGGAGCCGCCTCACCAGACGCCGTACGAGGAGCCGGACAGGGAGCCGGACGCGGGGCCGCGCGAGGAGCCGGGCACCCGGCCGGACGCCCGGCCCGACGCCCCGCCGTACGCCGACGGGCCCGCCCGCGGCCGGCGCCGGCCCTGGGTCGTCGGCGTCTCCGGCGCCTCCGGCACCCCGTACGCCGCCGCCGTGCTCCGCGCGCTGCTGCAGGCCGGGGAGGCCGTCGACCTCGTCGTCAGCCGGGCGGCGCGGCTGACGGTGCTGGACGAGACGGGCGGCCCGTTCCGCGACGCGCACTGGCGCACGGACCTGGGGCGCTGGCTCGCCGCCGGCGCGGACGGCCGGCCCGACGCGTTCAGTATTACTGAGATGGACCTGTCCGACGTGCGGCACTGGGCGGCCGGCGACCTGGCGGGCGGGCCGTCCTCCGGTTCGTACGCCGCGAAGGGCATGATCGTCGTACCGGCGTCGACGGCCGCGGTGGCCGGCATCGCCCTCGGGCTCTCCAAGGACCTGCTCCAGCGCGCCGCGAGCGTGACGCTGAAGGAGGGCCGGCCGCTGGTCGTCGTCGTACGGGAGACGCCGCTGCCCGGGCCAACGCTGCGGCAGATGGTCGCGCTCGACGAGGCGGGCGCCGCGGTGCTCCCGGCCGCCCCCGCCTTCTACGCCGGGGCCACCGGTATCCAGGACCTCGTGGACTTCGTCGCCGGGCGCGCCCTCGACTCCGCGGGCGTGCCGCACAAGCTCTACCGCAGATGGGAAGGGGAGCTGGGGCGCTCCCGCTGACACAGCAGGCACGAGCAGCACGGAAGGCTTGAGATCACACATGGACGCCGTCGACAGACAGCTCATCCAAGCCCTGCGCGAGAACGGCCGGGCCTCGTACGCCGAGCTGGGCCGGCTCGTCGGGCTCTCGGGTCCCAGCGTCACGGACCGGATCAACCGCCTGGAGACCGCCGGGGTCATCACCGGCTACCGCGCCACGGTCGACGCCGCCCAGCTGGGCCAGGGCGTCACGGCCCTCATCGGGATCTCGCTCGCGGAGGCTGTGGACCACGACGACGTCGCGGACCGGCTGCGGGACCAGCCGGAGATCGAGGACTGCTTCTTCATCGCCGGGGAGGCGTCGTTCATGCTCAAGGTGCGGGCGCCGGACGTGGACGGGCTGGGGAAGACGGTCCGGCGGCTGTCGCGCATCAAGGGGATCTCGCACACGGACACGACGGTGGTGCTGTCCACGATGTGGGAGAGCAGGGTGGGCGAGATCGCGGAGGAGTAGGCCGCGTAGGCTCGGATGCGCGCAGATGCGCAGGAAAGTGACGTACGAGATGTGACCCAGGGCTGGGAGGCGGCGCGTGGACGCAGGGCTCAGGCGGGAGCTGGCGGAGAAGGCGCGCGGGGGCGTGCGGCTGAGCCGGGAGGACGGCGTCGCGCTGTACGGGAGCGGTGACCTGGCGTGGCTCGGCGGCCTCGCGCACGAGGCGCGGGTGCGGCGGCACGGGGAGCGCGGGTATTTCCCGACGGGCGCGGACGCGGGCGCGGACCCGCGGACCCGGCGGAGGCCGACGCGGCGGGCGGGGACGCGGTGGCGGCGGTGGC